>USDE01000045.1 GCA_900553345.1 uncultured Collinsella sp. | reverse complement strand
CTGTAACATCTGGACGAAAATTCGGCCTGTAACTGTTACAGATTGAGATGATTGGGTGAGACGTCTACTGGCAAATTGGAATCGCTCCAAAATTCCCCCTTGCCCATCCTCGACTGTTTGGTTACTATAGAACGGCTGTTACGGAGAGCTGACCGAGAGGCCGAAGGTGCTCGCCTGCTAAGCGAGTATGCCCCAAAAGGGCATCTGGGGTTCGAATCCCCAGCTCTCCGCCAGTACGAATTTGAAGAAGGGTCCCATCTGGGGCCCTTTTTTATTATCAAGAAAGGCGGCTGGGGATTCGAACCCTCAAAAAATGAGGCGCCCCGTTGGACGCCTCATTTGGTTCGATGTGATAACGCTTTGGCCCTACACCTCGGGAGCCTTGGCTACGGTCTCGCTCTCGGCTGTGAGCGGGCGGTTGTCGATGCGGCGGCCCAAGCGGTCGAGTTTCACGAGCAGCCACTCGATGGGATTGGGCCCCGTTCCTTCCTCGTCGGCAACCAGGTCCATGACGGCTATTTTGGTGCCGTCCTGCTTAAGCGTAACGCTGCCCACCTTATCGCCAACATGCACCGTGCCCGAAAGGTCATCGTAGCTAACCTTTTCGGTCACCTCGCCGGCGAGTGAGAACACCGTTGCCTGTGCGGCGGGGTCGGCGAGCGTGGCGTCGATCGTCTTGTCCGTCCAATCTGTCTGGCTAATGCGCGCCATGAGCGGGTTGCCGTTGGCGGTCTTCTCCTGTGTATTGGCGATCGCGACCGTGACCTTGTGGCCGTAGTACCAGTTGGCAAGGGTGGCGGTATCGGTAAAGCGCTGGTCGGTGGTGGTGGAGTTCAAAATAACGGTGTAGATCTCGTCACCGTCGCGGTTTTAGGCGCTCGTAAAGCAATAGCCCGCGTCGTCGGTGGTGCCGGTCTTGCCGCCAATGTTTCCGTCCTGACCGAGCAAAACGTTGTGCGTGTCCATGGAATGCGAATGGTCGGAGCCGTCGGCGCCCGTAACCTCGATCCAGGAGTCCTCGCTCGCCACGACCTCGCGGAACGTGTCGTTTTTCATAGCCTCCTGCATCATGAGTGCTACATCATGTGCGGTCGAGTGCATATCGCCGGCCCACTCGTCAAAATCCAGGCCGTGCGGATTCTCGAAGACCGTACCGGTGCAGCCGAGCTTTTTAGCGCGCTCGTTCATGGCCTTCACAAAGGTTGCCACGGCGTCCTTGGTCTTGGGGTCGATCTTTTTGCCCACGTGCTCGGCAAGCACGATGGCGGCGTCGTTACCCGAGGGGATCATCAGGCCGCGCAGGGCCTGCTCCACGGTGAGCTCGTCGCCTTCGAGCAGGCCGGCAGTCGAGTTGCCTACAGTGGCGGCAGCGTTGCTCACCGTGACCTTCTCGTCCATCTTGCAGTTTTCGACGGTCAGGATTGCGGTCATGACCTTGGTGATCGAGGCAATCTTGACCTGCTCATCGGCGCCGCGTCCATAGTAGACGGTGCCGTCCTTGCCCATAACAAGGGCATTCGTTGCCTCGATATCGGGCAGGTTTTCGGCCGTGATGCCACGAGCATCGGCGGTCTTGCCGCAGACGTCGTCGGTCGTGAGCACTTGGGCACCGGCAACAGCGGGCACGCCGGCAACAAGGGCGATGGCGCAGGCAAAGCCGGCGGCAAGTGCATGAAGGCGGACAGTTATACGGGAGGGATATGAAGTCACGGCTATTCGCTTTCGACGATGGATGCATATTTGTTCAAGTATATCCTGCGAAACAGCGGGCCGTGAATCCTTTACGAAACGGTGGTGTCTGTGGCGCGAAATGCGCGCCAGATGCTATTCAGCTAATCATTCGAATCATCTTCAAGCTTAAGCTCGAAGATATAGTTAACGCTGCTGTCATCGTCGGCTCTATAGGTGACTCCATTGTGGATACAACCAGTATAAAAAGAATCATTAAATATCTTTTTTGCTGCCGTATGGGTGCCGACCGTGGGGTCACAAGCAAGAATGATTGCGCTAGAGAGCTCCTCGAGGGTTTCGTCGCAATTGTATTCATCTGCGTCTACGTAGAGCTTGATATCGCAACCATCGTCGTCGTAGTACAGAGATGCGACATTGTCGCCATATCCGTCGCTAATTTCATAGCAATCGTAATCGCTGTCGTAGTCGCCATAGTCATAGGCATTGTCCGAAAAGCCGTTTGCGCTGTCGATTACAGACGATATTTCCGGAACATCGGGGTTTGCGCCATACGGTGAAATAGTTGAGCCAACGGAGCCCAGATAACCAATCAGGCACGCGCAGAGTGCGGAGGACAGCATTACGCATGCAGCTTGTTTCGGAAGATCCATCTTTTTAAACTTATCGAGCATTGGGACTGCTCCTTACGAATCGAGCCTCCAGTGGGCTTTCTTGTAAATAATGCTATTGATTCAGAATGCGTTGCTTGTAGCTCTCATATTCCTCGGGAGTGATTGCCCCTGCATCAAGAAGCGTTTTGAGCTCTTTTAGCATGGCAATCGTTTGCTCAACGGGGACTTGCGCAGGACTGTTGCGCGGATGATTTAAAGCCAGAGGGGCGTCTGCAACGGTGATTTCTGCCTGCTCAGACTCGTTTACGACGTTTTTAGATTTAATGGGCTTCTGTATAAAGAGGGCCATGGAGAACAACGTCCAAAGGGAAATGTATTGGAGCAGCGCGCTTACGTTGTATGTTGGATCAGCATTTCCTTGGACAAAAGGGGCCAGCTTGAGTCCCCAGCAGAATCCGGCGATAAGAACGAGTGCGCTAAAACAGAAAGCCGGGGTTAGCTCGGTTTTGTCGCTGAATTTTACGCCGATTAGATATACGGCAATGGTGAGAAGATCAAGTGGCAGGAGATAAAACGGGGAGGATTGCAACAAGATAATGATGTCTGATAGCGCCATGGAGACAAGAGCTGCGTATAAAACAGATTGCTTTCCTATATGCTTCGTGAATAGGTAAACTCCGATGAGAAAAACGGGTAGTGCCGTCATGGCAAAGCGCCAAGCAATTTTGACGAAAACCAATAGGGCTGTTATTGGCAAGAGCACAACTTCAGAAAGATGTTCGATGTCACTCATGCCGGAGAAGAGGTTATTTAAATCGATGGCGTCAATGAACCCATTTTCAAATGATCCATCACTAAAAAGGAAAATGTAATAGAAGGAGAAGAATAGATAACAGACGGTTGCGATTGCTGCTGCTAATGCGAACTTATTATTCTTAAGCAGGTATTTCGTCTTGGTGAGCATTATTAAAACCACCCCTTATGGCCGAGGACATACTGGACTTCAAAGTCGCTATCAGTTTTTGTGAGGTAGATGATTCCCTCGATGAAGGAAATCAGGTTCATGACTAAAGGCCCAATAATTAAAAGCGATCCGAGCAGCGTCCCTAGCAGCATTGCTATACCCTCGTTTTTATAGCCGAGATAGAACTTGTGGATGCCAAGGGCGCCAAGGCATATTGCAAGCAATCCGGCGACTATCTTACTTTTTGGGGACGTTGAATTTGCTGGGGAATTGTTGTTTGCGGTGTTGGAATAAAAGAGTCCCTGCTCGCCACGGGGTTCCTGCCCACCACGGGTGTTGGATGTCTCTAATCTACTTCCATCAAAGTGATGGTCGAGAATTCGACGCTTCTGTTCATCGAACTCTTCTTGGCTAATTGCCCCCATTTCCTGCAGCTCTTTGAGGGATTTTATTTGGTCGAGTATTTCCATCGCATTCCAATCGGTAGGAGCTGAATGGGCAAGAACCCCGTTTAATAAACCAAGAATATCCTAATTTGGGATATCCAGATACGGGATATAGCTTTGACGGCATGAACGTTGACGCTAACAAGGTGTGCGGTCGTTGCCTCGCTCGCATGAGAAAAGAATCTGGTTTGACCCAGGTCGATATTGCGCGCGCCCTTTGCGTGCCGCAATCGTTTGTGTCGAAGGTCGAAACAGGAGAACGGTCTCTTAAGCTATACGAACAATTTGATTATGCGCGTGCATTGGGTATCTCCGCTCTAGCCTTGTCTGAGCGCCTGCAATCAGAGATGGATATGGCGGGTCTCAAGGGATTCGAAAAGAAAAGCGGTAATTAAATATCAAAATCAACTTGATGCATTCACTCAGGTTGAGTTTCGCCGCGCGCGTGGCCCGCATTCGTGCTCGAACGGGCACAAGGGTGCTTAAGGTCGACTTAATCGCCCGCGCTTGTTGTGTGTGGCGGGCGCCGCCTCGGGCATAATGGAGCGCGAGAGGAGCACGCATGAACGAGCGCATACTGGTAGTTGATGACGAGAAGGCCATCGCCGACCTGGTTGGTATCTACCTTACAAAGGAGGGCTTTGACGTCCAGATCGCCTACAGCGGGGCCGATGCGGCCAAGGCAATCCTGGAGCAAGAGTTTGACCTGGCACTGCTCGATGTCATGCTGCCCGATATCGACGGCTTTGAGCTGCTGCGTACCATCCGTGCCAGTCATACCTATCCCGTAATTATGTTGACGGCACGCGATGCCCAGCAGGATAAGATCGAAGGCCTTTCGCTTGGCGCGGACGATTACGTGGTCAAGCCGTTCCGCCCTCTGGAGCTCATCGCGCGCGTTCATGCTCAGCTGCGCCGCTACACCAGCTACGGTAGCCGCGCGCAGGCGACCGAGTTGCCGACCCTCCAGCTCGACGGCCTCGAGATCAACCGTGACGCTCGCTCCGTGACGGTGGACGGTGCGCCGGTGCGCCTCACGCCCATCGAGTATTCCATCTTGCTGTATCTGGCCGAGCATCGTGGCAGCGTAGTGCCCGTGGAGGACCTGTTCCGCGCGGTGTGGAACGAGGACTTTATGCCCGGCTCCAACAATACGGTGATGGTGCACATTCGTCACCTGCGCGAAAAGATCGGTGACGACGCTCAGAAGCCGCGTTTTATTAAAAACGTTTGGGGCGTCGGCTATATCATCGAATAACGCCTTTGTTTGCGAGGACATGGACATGACAAAAGACGATAAGCAGGTGTTCGAGGTGCCCGATCGACTCTTTGAATACATGAGGGCGGTCGTCGATAATCGCGCGCTTGCGACGGTGCTGCTCTTTTTGCTGAGTCTGCTGCTGATCGGCATTGATAACATCGCCGGTATCTTGGCGGTGCTACTCATCGGCTTCTTGCTGATCGATCGCTTTGAAATCGTGCGTCGTTGCGTGGTGATCGGCGGTGCCGCGTGGGTCATGACGCTGGCGATCGGCGCCATGGCACTCGGTGGCATTGAGGGACCGGTGCTGTTCGATGCCGGCTTTGTATTCAACATGCTTGGCTTTGTCTTGGCGCTCGCCGTGTGCGTCCTGTTCTTTTGCGGTCGCGCTCTGTACTACCAGGGCTATGAGCAGGGTGAGCAGCATTCCGACCGTGTGCTTGCCGCCCGTATTCAGGATCGCCTGATCGATCATCCCGACGCGTGGGACAACATCGACGGCGACTTCCTGGAGGTCGAGGGTGTGCTCAACCGTGTGCGCGATCGCGAACGCAAAGTCCAGCAGGCCCTGCGTGACGAGTCACATCGCAAGGACGATTTGGTTACATACTTGGCGCATGACCTGCGCACGCCGCTTGCCAGCGTGGTGGGCTACCTCTCGCTGTTGCAGGAGGCGCCCGACCTGCCGGTTGAACAGCGCGCGCACTTTACAGGCGTGGCGCTCGACAAGGCGCACCGACTCGACGCGCTTATTGAGGAGTTCTTTGATATCACGCGCTTTGACTTCCACGATATTGTGCTCACGCGCGGCTACGTCGACCTGGGATTGCTGCTGGCGCAGGTGGCCGATGAGTTCTATCCCATTCTCAACGAGCAGCACAAAGATGTCCAAGTTGGTGTGAGTGAGGACCTGACGGTGCTCGTGGATGGCGACAAGATGGCTCGCGTGTTCAACAACATCATGAAAAACGCTATCGCCTATAGCTACGAAGGATCGACCATCACGATTGAGGCTGGGCGCCAAGATGACGGTGGCGTGCGAATTCGCTTTATCAATCAGGGTGATCCGATTCCGGCGGCTAAGCTCAAGGTGATCTTTGAGAAGTTCTATCGCCTGGACGCGGCGCGTGCGACCAATCGCGGTGGCGCCGGCCTGGGTCTTGCCATCGCCAAGGAGATTGTCGCGGCACACAGCGGCACCATTGCGTGCGAATCGACGCCCGAGCACACGGTGTTTACCATTGCACTGCCTGCTGCATAACCAGCGCGCCCTTACAAACACTTGACAATGCGCTCACGTGCGTATGAGCCGCGATTTCTACTATCGATACTGCTGAATTGATATCGATATGGAGGTATGCGGTATGACGGCTGCTGCGGCGATAGAGCCTACGGAGCTTGAGGAGCTCATGGAGGCGCAGGCCGAGGCCGCGCACGAGCGCGAAGTTGGGGACGCGACTCGCCCCACGGCGCAGGACCTTGCCGCCTCGCCGACGCGCATCGATGTTGAGGGCCTTGACCTGTTTTACGGCGACCATCATGCGCTCAAGGACGTGAACATCAAAATTCGCGACAAGCAGATCACCTCGTTCATCGGGCCTTCGGGCTGCGGAAAGTCGACGCTGCTGCGCTGCTTTAACCGTATGAACGACGGTATCAAGGATTGCCGTATCGAGGGCAAGATTGCGCTCGATGGTCAAGATATCCTGGGCGATTACGACATCTGCCGTTTGCGCCAGCGCGTGGGCATGGTGTTCCAGCGCCCCAACCCGTTTCCCATGAGCATCTACGACAACGTCGCCTATGGGCCGCGCGGTATGGGTGTGCGCGACCGCGTCGTGCTCGACGAGCTGGTCGAGGACTCCCTTCGTCGCGCTGCGCTATGGGATGAGGTCAAGGACAAGCTCAAAGAGTCGGGTCTGGGTCTTTCGGGCGGCCAGCAGCAGCGTCTGTGCATCGCCCGCGCGCTGGCCGTGCAGCCCGACATTCTGCTGATGGACGAGCCGACCTCGGCACTCGACCCTGTGTCGACGCTCGTGGTGGAGCAGCTGGCCTGTGAGCTCAAAGAGACCTGCACGCTCGTGGTCGTTACGCACAATATGCAGCAGGCGGCGCGTATCTCCGATTCGGTCGCATTCTTTTTGCTGGGTGAGCTGGTGGAGCACGCGCCCACCGCGCAACTCTTCAAGAATCCGACCGATCCGCGCACGGCGGATTATTTGACGGGGCGTTTTGGCTGATACCATCTAGTAAAGGTACCTTTAGGGTTAAGATGCGGTCATGCCGGCCGCAAAGGGGTTCAACATGATCTATTACGTCGAGGACGATGACAACATCAGGGATTTGACGGTCTATGCGCTGCGCAAGCAGGGGATTGAGGCCGAAGGCTTTTCGTGCGACGGTGAGTTTAAGGCTGCCGTGGCGCGACGGGTACCCGATGCCGTCCTGCTCGACATCATGCTGCCCGATACCGATGGCTTGGCGATTATGCGTCGACTGCGTGCCGATCGCCTGACGGCGACGGTGCCCATCATGATGCTTACCGCCAAGGATACCGAGCTCGACAAGGTGATGGCGCTCGATGGCGGTGCCGACGATTACCTGACTAAGCCGTTTTCGCTCATGGAGCTTGCGAGCCGCTGCCGCGCACTGCTGCGTCGCGGCGGCATGGTCAAGCAGGCGAGCGATGTGCTCAGCGTGGGCGACATCGTGCTCTCGCCCAGCCATCGCGAGGTGACCGTTGCCGGCGAGCCGCTTAAGCTCACCCTGCGCGAGTTCGACCTGCTCGAGTACCTCATGCGCAAGCCCGGCGTGGTTTTTACCCGCGAGTCGTTGCTGCAGAGCGTGTGGGGCTGGGACTTCGACGGCGGTTCGCGCACCGTTGACGTGCACGTGCAGACGCTTCGCCAAAAACTGGGCGAGCATGCCAGCGCCATCGAGACCGTGCGCGGCGTGGGCTACCGCTTGGCCGAGCCTTCTGCCGGCGATGGTGCCAAAGGCGACGACACCGCGGCCACCGCATCGGAGGAGTAACCCGTGGTCTTCGCCCCCCAGGGAAAACATACGCTGTCGCACCGCGTTTTTGTGACGATCTTTGTCTGCGCCATGGCGGTTATCGTGGCGTTTACGGTGCTGGGTGCGTTCTTTGTGCAAAACACCTTGGCGGATGCCACGAGTGCCAATCTGGCGCAGGAAACCGAGCTCATTGCTGCCGCTCTCGACGAACAGCAGGAGCCCATCCCGTTCTTGCGTAGTCTCGATCGCGAGGACTTGCGCATCACGCTGATTAACAAGGATGGATCGGTTGCCTACGACAACGAGGCGTCGCCTTCCACACTGCCCAACCATGGCGATCGCCCCGAGGTCATCGAGGCCTTTGAGAGTGGTTTGGGTTCCGCGGAGCGCGCAAGCTCTACGCTCGACGAGATTATGCTGTATCGCGCCGTCGCCCTTGATAACGGCCAGGTTGTCCGCTTGGCGCAGGCCCAGCCTGGCGTTGCGGCGATTTTGCTGTCGATGGTGGCGCCGATGCTGCTTATCGCAGCAGCGGGTGCGGTACTCTCGTTTTTTATGGCGCGCCGCGAGTCCCGTGCCATCATCGCGCCGTTGCAAGAGGTGGATTTGGACCACCCACGCCGTAGCTATGAGCACGCCTATGCCGAGATGGTCCCCATGCTTGAGCGTATCGAGTCGCAGCGCCAGGAACTCAAGCGCCAAATGGCGGTGCTAGCGGACAACGACCGTATGCGCCGCGAGTTCACGGCGAATATCACCCATGAGCTCAAGACGCCGCTTACGGCGATTTCGGGCTATGCCGAGCTCATCGCAAACGGCATGGTCGAGGGCGAGGGCGACCTGCGCAACTTTGGCGGTCGCATCTATCGTGAGGCGGGCCGCTTGGCAGCGCTTGTCAACGATATCCTTACGCTGTCTAACTTGGACGAGGCCGAGCGTGCAGCTGAGGGCGAGGCGGTGCCCATTGGGTCCACGGAGCCTATTGAGCTCTCGCGTGCCATCTACGCGGTCGAGCAGCGTCTTGAACAGGTCGCCCGTCAGGCGAATGTGACGATAAGTCATGAGACCAAGCCTGTGGTCATCGAGGGCGTG
>USDE01000044.1 GCA_900553345.1 uncultured Collinsella sp. | reverse complement strand
CCTATCCAGGTCGGCGCGCATATCGCGGTCGCCGTCACCCCAGGCAAGATGCGTCGTGCCATCTGCCGCAACATCGACAAAATGCACGTGGGCGACATCTTCGCCAAGCAGATCGAAATAATCGTCGATGGTATCCCCTGCCACCGCCATAGCGCCCAAATCCAGACACGCCTTAAGTGCCGGATGATCAACTGCCTCGATCATGCGCTTCGTGTCGGCCGCCGAGTTTACGATCATCGACTCAACCGGCTGTAGGGCCTCGAGCACCAGTCGCACGCCGCGCCCTCCCGCATGCTCGGCAATCGCACGCAGCATCGAGGCGCTGCGACCCCACGCGTCCTCGATCGGCTCGTTCAAAAATGCCCAGCCGCTCGAGACCATGACCTGCTCGGCTCCAAGTTCCGCCGCGATATCCACAACGTTCTTAAAGTACGCGAGCGTGCGGGCACGCGCCTCATTCCCACGCGCCGCGATATTCCACGGCTTGGGGTTGTTCTGTTCGGGACAAAGCCCTACAATCCGAACCCCATACCGCTGCGACAGCTCCCGCACCTGCTCGAGCGAATCGTATCCATGGCAATCGACATACAGATGCATCGCCCCGGTCCAAAGCTCGCAACACGTGTAGCGCGAGGCCGCTGCCGAAGAAAAGAATTCCTCAAGGTCAAAATAACGATGGCTGATATTCATGACGGCAAGCTGCGGATACTCCATCTTGTCCACCTTTCGGCAAAAGGGCGCCGCAGCACAGTGTGCGCGACGCCCCCCTCTTACATTATTCTCATTATGACGGATGCCCTACTGAACACCAAGCACTCCAAAGAACGCGCCGGCGATACTCACGAGCAGGATCACGAGCATGATCACGAGCGGATTCATCTTCTTCTTGAGCATGAGATAGACGATTCCAAACAGCCCCATCGTGACAAAGCCCGGGAAGATTCCGTTGAGCAGCTCGGCCAGCGTCTGAGCACCATCGCCCGCACCGACCATGAGCGGAATGTCCACGGTGACCATCTCCATGGTCATAGCGCCGATCACCATGGCGCCCATGATAGAGGCCATCTTGACGATCGTGTCCATAATGCCCGATTCCTGGACCTTGCTGATCATGTCCGAGCCAAAGCGATACCCCACAAACGTCAGCAGGTAACGGATGATGTAGTGAGGGACATTGAACACGAGCAGGAACAAAATCGGGCCAAGAATAGAGCCCTGTAGCGCCAGCGACGTGCCGACACCCGTTGCCAAAATTCGCAGCGTGCCCCAGTAGAAGGCATCGCCCACACCGGACAGCGGTCCCATCAAAGCAAGCTTGACATTTGAGATCGCGCTCGTGTCAAAGCTATCGTCAGTAGCGTTGACCTCTTCCATTGCAGCGGCGATGGACATGGGGAGCGTCGAGATGTACGGCGTGACGTTATAGAGCTCCATATGGCGCTTAAGGGCGGCCTTAAAGTCCGCATCCTGCGGATACAGCTTGCGAAGAATCGGCATAAGGGCCCACATAAAGCCGATATGGCCCATACGCTCGTAGTTCCAGGAATGCTCATAGGGAATCGAGCGCCAGAACAGCTTCTTAAGGTCTGCGCGGGTAATCAACCCGTCGTAGGAAGACTCAAACTTAAAACTCATCGAACCCACTCCCAATCGCAGGATCCTCGGTTGCCACTGCGGGCTGCTCCGCCTTTTTCTTCTCGCCCAAAACCGTCATCGCGACGACGATGATCGCGGCAAAGATCGCCACGCCCGTCGTGCTAATGCCAAAGTAGGCGACGAGGAAGAAGCCAGCGAAGAAGAACGGAGCCACCGTTTTGTTCATAATCATCTGCGCCAGCATCGCAAAGCCGAGTGCGGGCAAGAAGGCGGCGGCGACATCCATGCCGGTCTGAACGAAATCGGGAATGATGTTGAGCAGGCTGGCAACGGCATCGGCGCCAAAGAAGAATGCCAGGGGAATAATCAGCAGGCCGCACCAGCTCTGCGCGTAACCGGCGATGAGCATGTTGCGCGTGATGGCCTTGGTGTCTCCGTCCTCGACGTTTTTGTCGATACGGTGCACCAGCAGCAGCATCACCGGCTGGCCCAGGGCGGTATCGAGCGCCAGGACGATCGTTGCGATAGGAATGCCCAGGGTCAGGGCCGCCGAAGCGTCCGCGCCGGCCTGCATGGCAAGAGATACGCCCAGGATAGTGCCGGAAATCGTATCGGGCGGGTTATAGGCGCCGACCGAGATGGCGCCGACCATGGCAAGCTCCATCGTGGCGCCCATGATCGTGCCGGTCACCATGTCGCCCATGACAAGGCCAACCAGAGGTCCGAGCACAATCGGGCGCTGGAGGTAGCTCGTACCGGTCAGCCACTCGGAATAACCCAAAAGGGCAATAAGGAAAATCAGGATTGTCTTGATAACCATGATGGCCCCTAACCGATGACCTTCGCGGCGTCAGTCTTCGCATCTGCCGGAATCATCTGAATGAACAGCTCATAGCCCTCGCCGAGCAGCTCTTTGACGTATGCCTCGTTTTCGGGCGTGAGAAATACGCTGGTCGAGACCTGGCGGGCGTCCTCGCTAAAGGCAACATTGCCGAGGTTGATCTTCTTGATCCCCATCGCCTTGGCGACGGCACCGGCCTGCTGGATCGTCTCGCAAACCACGAAGAGCTTGTACTTGTCGGTCACACCGCTCTGGAGCGCCTTGACGGCGTCCTCGGTGTTTTTAACAACGACCTTGCAGCCCTCCGGCTTTGCAAGGGACAGGGCCTGCAGACGAAGCTTGTCATTGAGGACCGTGTCGCTCACCAGCAGGATGCAGTCGGCACCCAGAGCCGAGGTCCAGCTAACGGCAACCTGGCCGTGAAGCAGTCGATAATCTACACGAATCATCTGAATCATGATGTGCTCCCTAGTGGTTAAAACTCATCGAGTTCGGCCTGCCCCAGCAGGTCGTTGACGTACTTGACCTTGGTGTCGTCCGCCTCGACGATCTGGCGAATGGCCTCATCGATCGGGGTGGATTCGGGCACGAACAGCAGCTGAATAAGGAGCGGCAGGTTCATATTGGTCACGAGGTGCGTGTTGGGACGCGTCTGGACGATCTTGGTGAACTCGTTGTTGACACTGCCGCCAAAGAGGTCGGTGCAAACAACGACCTCATCGTCCGCGGCAAAGCCGTCCAGAATCGCTGCGGCCTCCTTGGTCAGGTCCTCGTTTCCGTCGACATACATAGAGAGCGCATGGACGTTTTCGCGCTCGCCGGAAAGCAGCCCAATGCTCTCGACGATTCCAGACGCAAAATGGGCATGGGATGCAACGATAAACTGCCTCATTCGATTCCCCTTTCTTGCGAATTTCGGCATAAAAATGCCCGGACGCATGCGCCCGGGCAGGGTGCTTCTTGATCAGTAGCTTATTTGTCACCGATTAGTAGTCGAACTGGTGATAGTAACGACGGTAGTTGAGGTTGTGCTTGGTGACCGTCTCGTAGTAAGCGGCAAGGCGATCGGTGATCAGCGAGGAGAGGATCCACGGAGATACGATGACGCGGAACTCGTCGTCAAGGCCGGGGATCGCGAACTCGGCGGTGTCGATGATGTTGATATCGGTGTCGCCGGTCACGCCGCGGGTCAGGAACGCGCGGACGCGCTCGTCGAGCTTGCGGTTCTCGTCCTCGCCCATGAACAGGAACACGGGCACGCCGGGCTCCACGAGCTCGAGGGTGCCGTGGAAGAAGTCGGCCGAGGTGATGTAGCGGGTGCGCTTCCACTGCATCTCCTCCAGGATGCACATCGAGAACAGGATGGTCTCGCCCCACAGGGCGCCGGAGCCGATGAACATGGTGTAGGGCGCGAGGGCGTACTTCTTGGCGAGCTCCTCGGCGCGCGGCTCGAAGCTCTTGCGGATGTCGACCAGGTGGGTCCAAACATCCTTGGTCTGCTCGATGAACTTATCGAACTGCGGGAAGCAGCCGCGGCGGTTGAGCAGGCGCAGGCCGAAGCAGTCGGCGAGGTAGTAGCCCATCTCGCAGCCGCCGTTACCATGATCGGAAGCCATCTTGACGCAATTCTCGGCGCCCACAGCCTGGCCGATGGGGCCCTCGGGCTTGGTCATGGCGTAGACACGAATGCCCTTTTCCTTCATCTTCTTGACGGCCTCGAGGACCTCGGGGGTGGTGCCGGACTCGGAGGCGGTGAGCACGACGGACTTGTCGGTCATGCGCTTGTGGCCGGAGACGTTCCACTCGGCGGCGTGGATCAGGTAGACCTCGAGGTCGCGGTCGCCGAACTTGTTCATGAGGTACTCGAGCTGCATGAGCTCGTCCCAGGTGCCGCCGACGCCCATCAGGAACACGGCGTCGTAGCCCTCGTCGGCGACCTTGTCGGCGAGCGCGGTCATCTTCTTGCCGGTCTCATAGACGTTCTTGCCGTCCTCGACGTAGCCCTCCTGGCTAAAGTGCATGATCTCGATCTTCTCGGTTTCCTTCATGGCTTTTCCTTTCTGTCCAGCACGAGAATCTATACATCGCGTTTCTTTTCGATACCAATTATAGACATACACCCAACGTGTTTTTAATACCACTTTTCAATCTGTTCCAATCCTCGGTGAACGGTCGAAATTCTCTGGTGAGTGGTATCAAATTATAATTTGATATATAGCTAACGCCCCCGGCGTCTCCCTTGTGTGACAAAGAACAGCGTTCCTACCAGCGCAATAATGGTCGATGCTCCAAACAGTACCGTCTGGACGCCCAAAGCCTCCGCCAAAAACGGAGCCGCCAGCAGCGGCACCACGCCGGCGCTCATCAGGCCAAAACGCACAAAGCCGGTAATGCGCCCCAGGTATTTGATGTCGGCACGCTCCTGAATCAAGATCATCTGCAGCGGCTCCAGGAACCCCCAGGCCAGACCGTTAATCGCCTGACCGATAATCGCGACCCCCAGCATATCGGTGCCCACGTACACCATGGACCCAATGCCCACGGCCATGAGCGCGCCGAGCAGCAATCGCAGGTTGACATGGCGAGCAGAAAGCTTGGTCAGGATGAACGCACCCACCGAGGAAGTGAGGCCCACGACCGAGGACAACCAGCCCAGCCAGACGATATCCACGTTGAGTACATCACGGTAGAACAACGACTCCAGCGAATCGAACGCGCCAAACGCAAAGAAACCCAAAAAGCCCGAGATAAAGATGAGGCGCAAGTCGTGGTCGCGAAACGTAAGTCGCGCACCCTCGGCCATGCCGCCCAGAATACCGCCCTTCGGCTTCTCCCCTTTTGCGGGAGCAACACACTCGTGACAGCCCAAGGAGAGCACGGCCGCCACACCCATCATGCCCGCCATGAGCAGGTAGACCGATTGCGTGGCAAAACAGCTCACGATGGCACCGCCGAGCAGCGGGCCAGCGGTATAGGCGATATTGCTGTAGAACACCATGAGGCCGTTCACGCGGGTACGACCCTCGGTGGTCGACTCCAGGTATCCCGGAAACGCATGCGTGCAGGTGTTGATAAAGCCGCCCGCAAGTCCCAAGACGCACGCGGCAAACACAAGCCCGGGGACAGACAACGGCGCTAACCCCACGCCAAGCGATAGCACTGCCGTAATCACGCACGTCACAAACGACGTCCGGCGCGGTCCAAAGCGATCGATGACCGAGCCCGACACCATATTGCCCACCGACGTCATAAGATTGCGCACGAGCGTAATGGCGGCAACCAAAAAGGCCGTGCCGGCCAGATCATACGTGGCCGCACCGATAAGCCCCAAAAAGTAGACCGCGTTGTTGGCGCACCACTGCAGGGACTCAACAAGAATCAGCCTGACCTCTGCCGACGTCAGGCGCATTGCTTCGCGATCCTTCGCGAACATACGAACTCCTTCTATACAAAAAGGGGATGGAGGGCATAGGCCTGCTCCATCCCCTTTCCAGGTTGCAACGAAAATCTATGCAGCCGGGCCCTTACGCCAGCACGCCGAAGAACGCGCCGATGATGCCCACGACCATGGTGGCCACGATCAGCACCATGGGGTTGATCTTCTTGGACAGCAGCCAGTAGTACAGCCAGAAGGCGATCATGCCGAGCATGCCGGGCATGATGCCGTCCAGGATGTCCTGGAGGGTCTGGGCGTCCTCGCCCGAGCCGATGGCCACCGGGATGCTGGCCCAGAACATGTCCTTGCACATGGCGCCCACGACCATGACGCCCACGATTCCCACGCAGGTCATGATCTTCTGCATGAGGCCGGTCCTCTGGGCCTCGTCCAGGAAGCCCACGCCCAGCTCGTAGCCCTTGACGGCGCCCCAGACGCGCAGCGCGAAGCCGGGGACGTTGTAGATGAGCAGGAAGGCGATGGGGCCGAAGGGGTTGCCGGCCTGGCACAGGCTGATGCCCACCGCGGCGGCGACCACGCGCAGCGTCGACAGGAAGATGGAGTCGCCGATGCCGGACAGCGGGCCCATGAGGGCGGCCTTGACGTCGTTGACGCTCTCGGGCTCGATCTCGCCGCGGGCGACCTTCTCCTCCATGGCCATCGCGATGCCGCCGACGAACGGGGCGAACTGGACGGTGATGTTGAAGAACGCGCAGTGGCGGTGCAGGGCCTCGGCGTAGTCGTCGGGGCGGCCGGCGTAGATCTTCTTGAGCATGTTGGCGACCATCAGGCAGAAGGCGATGTTCATCTGCTTGTAGTAGGTCCAGGAGAACTCCATGCCCAGGGCGCCGACGTTGACGGCGCTCTTGACGAGGTCGGAGCGCGTGATCTTGTTCTCGGGACTAGAAGTCATCGTCCTCATCCCCTTCCGCGGAGAGCTGGGGCTGGGCTCCGCCCAGGCCGAGCAGGTCGAACTTGTCGATGCCGATGATGATGGCGATCAGGGCGACGCCCAGGACGGGCACGTTGGCGTAGGAGCACAGCAGGAAGCCCAGGAAGTAGAAGGGCACGAGCTGCTTGGTGAGCACCAGGCGGCCGAGCATGGCGAAGCCCATGGCCGGCAGGATGTTGGCGGCAACGCCAAAGCCAGCAAGAACAAAGTCGGGGATAAAGTCGAGCACGCCCTGGATAGCGTCAGCACCCAGATAGAACGACAGCGAGCACAGCAGGAACGCCATGATGATGCCGGTTAAACCGATCAGGAAGTGCATCGCATAGACACCCTTAAGGTTGCCCTGGCCGGAGAAGACATCAGCGCGGTCAACCAGGATCGGCAGGGCGGCGTTGAGGATGTTCTTGATGGCAAGGCACAGCGTGGCGATGGGCATGGCAAGCGCGATGGCTGCCTCGGTGCTCTGGCCCAGCTGGATAGCGAAGGCGCAGGCGAGCACGCCGCCGATCGTCTCATCAGGCGGCAGGTAGGCGCCGATGGAGATCGAGCCCATGAACAGCAGCTCCAGACTCGCACCGATCGCGAGGCCGGACTGCAGGTCCCCCAGCACCAGACCCACGAGCGGGCACAGGACGATGGGGCGGAACGCATAGAGCGTACCGAGCTGGCAGTCGAACTTACCAAATGCGGCGATAAGTCCGATGAGGATTGCTTGGGTAAGCATACATCCCCCTTTCCTAATAGGACACTACGAAGAGCTCAGACTCTTCGAATTCAAACGCCTAGAGCACGCTGGCGCAGTCAACCTTGGGGTCATCGGCCAGGGGTCGAATCTCGACCTCAACGCCACGATCCAGCATCTCGCGCACATCGGCTTCCTCGGCTGCGGTCAGGAAGATCTGACGAGAGACCTGACGAGCATCGGGGCGCTTCTCGTCCTTGGGCTTGGTGTTGCCCAGGTTGACCGACTTAATCTGCGGGCAGTCCTCAACAAGCTGCTTTGCCTCAGCGATAGTGGCAACGCAGATGATCATCTTGTACTTGTCAGTCACGCCCGAGTTGATAGCTTCGATCGCATGCTCCATATCTTTGATGACGAGCTTGCAGCCGGCAGGCTTGCCCATCTTGAGCGTCGTCCTCCACACCGGGTCGTTGGCGACCTTATCGCCCACGCAGAAGATGCAGTTGGAGCCAAGGCCCTGAACCCAAGAGACTGCGACCTGGCCATGAAGCAGGCGATGGTCGACGCGAAGTAGCTGAATCATAATGTGACCCCCCAAAGGTCTTATGCCGCCTTACGGCGTGTCAGTAGGTGCTGCGGATTAGAACTCTTCTTCCTCGTCGTCATATCCGTCATCCAGATAATCCTCGTAACGGAAGCCAGGAGCATCCTTTGCCTGTGTCTCGCTCTTGATATCGATCTTGTAACCGGTCAGACGCGCTGCCAGACGTGCGTTCTGTCCTTCTTTGCCGATCGCCAGGGACAGCTGATAATCCGGTACGACTACCTTTGCGGTGCGCTCGTCGGGATCTGCAAATACTGCAACGATCTTTGCAGGGGACAGCGCGTTCTGGATCAGGTTGCCGGGGTTTTCATCCCAGTTTACGATATCGATCTTTTCGCCGCGCAGCTCATCTACGATCGCATTGACACGGGAACCGTTCATACCGACACAGGCGCCGACTGCGTCTACGTTCGGATTTCTGTTACTTCTTCTTCAAACAGACGTTTTACAAGCTCCGGATGGGTACGGCTGACTAAAATACGAGGTCCCTTGGGAGTGTTCTTTACTTCAAGAATATAAACCTTAATTCTCTCGGTCGGCTTGAACACTTCGCCCTTTACCTGCTCACTCTCGTTTAAGATTGCGTCCGCCTTGCCCAGGTTGATGCTGATGTTGCGGCCCAGATAACGCTGTACAACGCCGGTTACGACGTCTTTTTCCTTTTCGAAATACTGATTGTATACAACGCTTCTCTCTTCTTCCCGGATCTTCTGCAGAATGACATTTTTCGCATTCTGTGTTGCAATACGGCCGAATTCTTTAGACTTAATCTCCACATGGATTATGTCTCCAACCTGCGCTCTGTGGGAAATCTGCTTTGCATCCTCCAGAGCGATCTGCAGACATTCATCCTCCACGTCGTCCTGTGTCGGAACAACCTCTTTCTCCGCATAGCAGAGAAAATCGCAGGTATCCCGGTCGATTTCCACTTTTACATTATCCGCTTTGCCGAAATGCTGTTTGCAGGCTGTGAGCAGAGAGTTTTCGATCGCTTCGAACAGAGTCTCTTTGCTGATCTCTTTCTCTTTCTCCAGTACAT
>USDE01000043.1 GCA_900553345.1 uncultured Collinsella sp. | reverse complement strand
TTTCTGTCGCAACGCTGTCGCGCATGGTTGCCGAGCGCAAGTTCTTTCCCTGCTTTGCCGGCTCGGCGCTCAAGGACCAAGGCGTGGACGAGCTGCTAGATGGCATATGCGCGCTGATGCGCGAACAGGCATGGCGCCCGAAGTTTGCTGCGCGCGTCTACCGCGTGAGCCGCGGGGATCGCGGCGAGCGCTTGGCTTGGGTTAAAGTGACCGGCGGCACGCTGCATGCCAAACAGGTGATTAACGGACGTTCCGGTGCCGAGGCATGGGAGCAGAAGGTCGATCAGGTACGCATCTATAACGGCGAAAAGTATGAGCTTGCCCAAGAAGTTGCCGCTGGCGGTATTTGTGCCGTGACGGGTCTTGCGCACGTTCGCCCAGGGGACGCCCTGGGCGCGGAGCCTGCGGGCGATGCGCCCGTCATTGCGTCGGTCCTCACCTATACGGTGCTTCCGGGCGAACACGATGTCCACGCGGTGTTCAAAGCGCTGACTGAGTTGGCGGACGAGGATCCCATGCTCGGCGTAAGCTGGAATACGCATCTTGAGCAGATTCATTTGCAGTTGATGGGCGCCGTGCAACTCGAGGTCGTGCAGCGGGTGCTGGCCGATCGCTTTGGCCTTTCGGTTGCGTTTGAGCCTGGCGGCATTCTCTATAAGGAGACTATTTCGCAGCCGGTCGAGGGCGTGGGCCACTTTGAGCCACTGCGCCACTATGCCGAGGTGCATCTACGCCTGGAGCCGTTGCCAGCGGGTTCGGGCGTGCAGTTTGGTACCGTGACCTCGACCGACGAGCTCGATCTTAACTGGCAGCGTTTGGCACTCACCAACGCCATGGAGCGCGATCACCTGGGCGTGCTGACCGGTTCGCCCATCACCGATGTGCGCATTACGCTCACGGGCGGCCGTGCGCATGCCAAACACACCGAGGGCGGCGATTTTCGCCAGGCCACGTACCGCGCGATTCGCCAGGGGCTCATGCAGGCGCGCGAGGCCGGCGCGGCGGTGCTGCTGGAGCCGTGGTATCGCTTTGAGCTCGAGGTGCCGGGGGAGTGCGTGGGTCGGGCGCTCTCGGATGCCACGCGCATGGGTGCCGAGTACGAGCCGCCGACGATGGCGGGGGACCGGGCGAAGCTTGTGGGTCGCGCGCCGGCATCTGAGGTGCAGGATTACGCGCTGGAGGTGGCTGCCTACACGAGTGGTCGTGGGCATCTGTATCTAGAGTTCGCCGGCTATGCGGCTTGCCATGATGCCGAGCGCGTCATCGAGGCGGCTGCCTATGAGCCCGAGGCCGATCTGCCCAACACGCCCGATTCGGTCTTTTGCTCTCACGGCGCCGGTTATACGGTCAAATGGTACGACGTCCCCGCCGCAGCGCACGTAAAGGTCGATCCCACCACCTTCCGCTCCTGGCGAGCAGCAGACGCCGAGTTTTTCGGCCATAGGTGATAGAGGGTCAGACTCTTTGCCGCATTTAATTGGTATAACTCGGTATAAGTTGGTATAACTGTTACCAGGGTTTACCAATCCGAGGAGGCCGGCATGAATCCAAATCCCTTTAAGCCAACGGCAGGCAAGCGGCCTCCGATGCTCATCGGTCGCGAGTCGGTCATCGAAGATTTCGAGGAAGGACTCGATAACGGCGCCGGAGCGCCGGGCAGGCTCATGCTCATTACGGGAAACCGCGGCTGTGGCAAAACGGTTCTCCTGCGGGAGCTGCAACGTCTAGCCAATGAGCGCGGATGGGCGGTTGTCTCCGATTCCGCTTCGCTTGGCTTATGCGACCGATTGGCCGACGCGCTTCGCTCGAATAAACCCGTTGTGACGTCAATGGAGTTCGGTCCGTCGTTTGGCCGGATGTCGGTCGAGGCGGCGCGGGTAAAGGGCGAAACGTTGCGAGGGCTGGTCAACGAGCGCCTCAAGAAGCTCGGTCCAGGCAAGGGCATACTGTTTGCGATTGACGAGGCGCAATCGGCGTCTATCGAGGAACTGGCGGCTCTTGCTGTTCTCTATCAGCAGGTGCTCGGAGACCAGGATGCCACGGGCTTGCCCGATAGCGACCAGCGCGGTCTTGCGCTGGTGTTCGCCGGTTTACCCAGCATGGTTGACGATCTGCTCGAAGAGCCGAGCGTGACGTTTTTGCGGCGTGCCCAGCAGCGTACTCTGGGGGCGATATCTTTGCCCAAGGTGCGCGATTCGTATATCCAGACGGTCAAAGACGCTGGTCTTTACGTTGACGCGGAGACGGCGGACCTTGCGGCACGCAAGAGCATGGGGCATCCCTATATGGTTCAGCTGGTGGGATATTACATGTGGCGCTCTGCTGTCCGGCATGGCTCTCAGGTCATTGAAGTGTGCGATGCCGAGGCTGGCTACGCCGATGCCGTCTCCGAGTTCTACGAAGCGGTTGACGCGCCTCTGTATTACGGGCTGCGCAGTCCACAACGCTTCTTTATCGAGGCCATGGCTGCTGACGAGGGTAAACCGACGCGCATGGCGGATATCATTGAGCGCTGTGATCGCACTCAGAGCTGGGCGAGTAAATATCGCGCAAGCCTGATTCGCGAGCGCGTCATCGAGGCTGCCGGATACGGCCTCGTCCGGTTTACCGTGCCCATGCTGGGCGCGTACATTCGCGATCGAGTTATATGGCATGAGTAGGGTGATAAAGGTGACGGAACAGAAGATGAACCCGCAGGCTATCGAGGTGCGTGGCGCGCGCGTCCATAACCTCAAGGACATCGATATTGATATCCCGCTGGGAAGGCTCGTGGGTATTGCCGGCGTGTCGGGCTCGGGCAAGAGTTCGCTGGCACTCGGGGTTCTTTATGCCGAGGGCTCGCGCCGCTATCTGGAGGCGCTCAGCACCTATACCCGCCGTCGTCTGACGCAGGCCGAGCACGCCCAGGTGGACGAGGTGCTGCACGTGCCAGCGGCGCTCGCATTACATCAGCGCCCCAGCGTACCGGGCGTGCGCTCGACCTTTGGTACCATGACCGAGCTCAACAATAGCCTGCGTCTACTCTTTAGCCGTTGCGCCCATCACGTGTGCCCGCATTGCGGGGCGCGTGTGGAGCCGAGCCTTAACGTGGCTGCGGGCCTGTCGCTCACGTGTCCGACATGCGGCCGCGAGTTCTACGCGCCGAGTGCCGAGGATTTGGCTTTCAATAGCGGCGGTGCGTGCCCTACCTGCGGCGGCACCGGTGTCATGCGCGAGGTAGACGAGGCGAGCCTGGTGCCCGACGAGTCAAAGACCATCAACGAGGGTGCGGTGCTTCCCTGGGGCACGCTCATGTGGGACCTGATGAAGCAGGTGGCCGGCGAGATGGGCGTGCGCACCGACGTGCCGTTTAACCAGCTCACGCCTCAAGAGCGCGACATCGTGTTTCACGGCCCGGCGGTTAAGAAGCATATTCTCTACGTTCCCAAAAACGGCGAGGGCGCCACGCCGCTCGACTTTACCTATTACAACGCCGTCTATACCGTCGAGAATGCGCTCGCCAAGGTCAAGGACGATAAGGGCTTAAAACGCGTTGCGCGCTTTTTGCGCGAGGGAGCATGCCGCGATTGCGGCGGCACGCGTCTCTCCGAGGCTGCGCGCCAGCCCCAGGTGCGCGGTATCAATCTGGCGCAAGCAGCGGCCATGACGCTGGGTGAGGCGATTGAGTGGGTGCGCGGGGTGCCTACGTCCTTGCCGGCCGAGATGCGGCCCATGGCGACGGATATCTGCGATTCGTTTTTGAGTGCGGCCCGTCGTCTGGTCGACCTGGGTCTCGATTACCTTTCGCTCGATCGCGCCGGCGCCACGCTCTCCACGGGTGAGCGCCAGCGTGTGCAGCTCGCCCGCGTGGTGCGCAACCGATCGACGGGTGTGCTTTATGTGCTGGACGAGCCTTCGATCGGCTTGCATCCTGCCAATGTCGACGGCTTGGTGGGCGTGATGCGCGATCTGGTGGATGACGGCAACACCGTGGTTGTTGTCGACCACGACACGCGCGTACTGGCGGAAGCCGACTATCTGGTCGAGATGGGCCCCGTTGCCGGAGCGGGCGGCGGTAACGTGATCGCTGCAGGTACGGTGGACGAGGTCGAACAATCGCAGGGCAGCCGCATCGCCCCGTTTTTGCGCGCAGAGTCCAAGCGCCTGCGTCCGCAGGTGACTGACGAGGAAATGTTCGACCAGGGGCATATTCGCATGGCAACCGATGCCATCCATACCGTTAAGCCGCTCGAAGTTGATATCCCGCGCGGCCGCCTTGTTGCGGTTACGGGCGTTTCGGGTTCGGGCAAGACGACGTTGGTGCTCGAGACGCTCATCCCGGCGCTTAAGGCGCAGGCAGCCGGCGAGCGCCTGCCAAAACATGTGCGCTGGGTCGATGCCGAAGGCATTGCCCGCGCAAACCTGATTGACGCTACGCCTATCGGCGCCAACGTGCGCTCGACAGTGGCGACTTATGCCGACATTCATGACGAGCTGCGTCGCGCCTTCGCCCGTACGTCCGAGGCCAAGGCAGCCGGCTACAAGGCGGGTGCCTTTAGCTACAACACCGGCGCCTTGCGCTGCCCTACGTGCGATGGCACGGGCTCGATATCACTCGACGTGCAGTTTTTGCCCGACGTCGAGATCGTCTGCCCGGCATGCCGTGGCTCGCGCTACGCCGAGGCCGCCTCGCATATCCATCGCGAAGGCAAGGATGGCAGTCTGCTTACGTTGCCGCAGCTTATGGATATGAGCGTGGACGAGGCACTCGACGCTACGGTGGGACTCAAGAAAGTTCAGGTGCGCTTGCAGACCTTGCACGACCTGGGCCTGGGTTATCTCACGCTTGGCGAGCCCACACCGGCGCTTTCGGGCGGTGAGGCACAGCGCCTTAAGCTCGCGAGTGAGATGGGCCGCGTGCAGGATGATGCCGTATTCGTATTTGACGAGCCCACGATCGGACTACATCCGCTCGATGTTCAGGTGTTGCTGAGTGTGTTCGACGGACTCGTTGCCAAGGGCGCCACAGTTGTCGTGATCGAGCATGACCTCGACCTTATCCGCAACGCCGATTACGTGATCGACATGGGCCCGGGCGGTGGCGATGCGGGCGGGCAAATCGTCTGCGCCGGTACGCCGGGCGACATCGTGGCCTGCTCCAAGAGCATTACCGGTCGCTACCTATAGGCAATGTGACAAAGGGGCTGCCTCTTTGTCACATTGATTTCTATTTCACGCATTGAGCCGCGAGATAGTCGCGGAAGAATGGCAATTCAAATGCGACGAGCCCTCGTCCTCGTTCTCCGATGATGCCGGCATCTATCATGCGGCGTCGGTAGCGGGAGACCTGCTGCGGCGAACGCTTAAGGCGCTCGACAAGGTCAGCGGTGGTGGACTCTTCCTCGTCATCGAGCATGGCGATGAGGAATCGCTTGTCCTCTGCAGTGAGTTCCCGATAGGTTGCCGCGAGGATTCGGTCATCCATCTCGTCGCGCGCGATTTTGATTCCCAGGTCAAAGTCGCGTGACGAGATTTCCTTCGAATCGCTTGTGAGATCCCAGGCACGGTAGCCTACGAGTTGCAATAGGAAGGGAAAACCAGAGATCGAGCGAACGGCTCTATCGATTCCCTCAGCATCTGCCAGGCGATCGTTTTCCTGGATTGTGCGAATCAAGGCCTCGCGCACGTCATAGTCGGCAATGCGACCCAGATGATATTGTTGGGCGCGGCGAAGGAACGAGACCGTCTTGTGATTCAGCAATGTCGAGACGTTGTTGGGAAGTCCCGCCATAAGCAAGGCGACGCGTTTCCCATCGGTCACAAAGTGCTGATACGTGGCTGCGAGTTGGATCATCTCGTCGAGTGTCGGGTCCACCTCGTCAACCGTGACGAGCAGACCGGTGCCCGCCTCGTTGAGCTGGTCGATGATGTCGCTCATGCGATAACGCCAGGTTGAAGCATCGTGAACGCGATTGACCTCGACGCTGCCGAGCGGTGCAATTCCGAGACCGGTGACTTCGAAGTTCTTAGACGGGTCGATAAGATGGCCGGCAGCACGTTTCGCCCCGAACTCGATTTCCTCAAGCATTCCCGGGAGCGCGGTCGTCTTTACGGCTATCCAGCCGTGGGATTCCGCCCTTGTCGCGAGCGACGACATGAGAGCGGTTTTACCGGTTCCACGCGCGCCTGAGAAGATCGAGGTCAATTCTGGGCGCCTGCGCTGACTCAAGAAGGCACGGTCCAAATCCCGAATAATCTGTTGTCTGCCAGCGAGATGGGCAGGAACCTCACCAAAACTGGGGGTAAACGGGTTCTCGAGATATTCCACAATGCCCTCCTTTAGCGTCTCGGGTTAATTTCATTTTATTCTAGTTAATTTCAATTAAAAACGATTAATTTCATTTCAAAGCATAAGGTTGGCGCCGTGCGTTATCGAAGCGGTGCTTGAATAGCTTACGTTGGAGCCCGAAAATGGGTTCAACCCATTCGCGAAATTTGCACGCCCTATCGTGAGTGGGCTCTCAGATGAGCTGAAGCTGCCATCGTGCGGCTGATAGGGGCAATCATGAAAAACAGAATCTATGGGTATGCTCGAGTTTCGTCAGCAGATCAGAACCTGGATCGCCAACTGGATGCGCTGGAGCGGTTTCCGGTCCAAACGAATTTGATCTATGCTGACAAAGCGAGTGGAAAGGACTTCAGGCGTCCTCAGTACCGGCGTCTTCTTCGTCGTCTGCGCGAAGGGGACGTTCTGGTGATTAAGAGTATCGATCGATTGGGTCGCGACTACCGTGAAGTTATCGATGAATGGCGTCGCCTAACGACGGACAAACGCGTTGCCATCGTGGTGCTCGATATGCCATTGCTTGATACACGCGAACAACCCAATGGAATTACGGGGACTTTTATTGCCGATCTAGTGCTTCAGGTTTTGAGTTACGTGGCTCAGGTGGAGCGCGAAAACATAAAGCAAAGACAAGCTGAAGGTATTGCTTCGGCGCGATCGCGCGGCATTCGATTTGGACGCCCAATGATCGAGCGTCCAGAAAACTATCGTTCAGTTGTCCAATCATTTAAAGGAGGTGGGGTGACAAGGCGGGACGCTGCCGCGCTATTGGGCGTTAGTCCGTCGACGTTTGATCGTTGGAGACGGGCGGATTCAGCTATTGTTGACCGCCCGCCGTTTAATCGTTCGCTTTAACTAGACAATTTGATGAGGGTAGTATTCTTACGCGGGCCCGCTCCTTCCCTCAGCATTTATCCAGTTCACGCCCTTAAACCAAATAGTGCCACCGCGTTGTCAATTCGTCTGCTTTTTGATGAGGGGCTATGAGTTGCAACGTCAATCGAAGGGAAATAGTCGTGAAACGAAATATTACTAAAAAGATGCCCATGATGGGTTTGCTTGTACTACTCATCTGTTCTCTGGGGTTCATTTCGGCCTGTTCACAGAATGATGCAAACGCTGCAAAGTCGAAATATGTCGACGATAAGGCGATGAATGTTATCGCCGCCGGGTTTGAGAGAAGGTCCGACGTCATTGAATCTAATGCAAACGATGATGATCCTCATTCAACCGAGAATATCCAGGAAGCTATTGAGGCCGAAATCAAGAACGACAAGGAACTCAAGAACGCTAGGTTTAAGGATTCCAAGATGCAACAGGACGTAATCACGTATCTGAATCTGCTTGATGACCAGCTTAAAGTGACCGAGGATTACTCGCAATCGTCTTCGGATTATTACGAAGAGTGGAATAAGGTCTACGATAAGCGGTCTGCGCAGCTCAAAAAGCTTGTTGATAATTACGGGTTGGAAGTCGGGGAGAAATACGAGGATGATTTCAACGACTTAATTAAGAATGGAAAGTCCGTAGCAGAGAAGACCCGCTACGAGGATGCCATCAACAGTTTGATTCAGGGAGCAAATTTCGAAAAATCGGATGACGGTTACGGTCTGTATACGTATACGGCGGTAGTTGAGAACACCTCTGGTATATCGTTCTCTAACGTCAGCCTGACACTTGCTCTCTATGATGCAGATGACATCAAAGCGGAGGAGACCTATGCGGACACTTCTTCGTGGGCGCCGGGTGAGAAAGTCAAGTTCGAGGCAATGTCCGATGTTGACGCCGCGCGCGTTGTCGCATCTGTTTCCAGCTACGATGTAAATAAATAAGTTCTGCACGGAAGGGGCGGGTTAATCGGCAATGAATGGTTGACCTGCCCGTTTTATGCCAATTATTGAACAACAAGTGCTGCGAACGAATGCGTATTATTTCGGATTGCAAACAACTGCCCTCGTCTAAAGACATGCTGAAAACGACAATTAAGGCATGAGGTATAACCCACGGCAGTTTCTTAAATAACAGGGATTTTGAAAGGAATAGGGGATGGATGAGATAGAGGAAGGCATGGGGGCGCTGAAAGCGAAACTCGGGAGAATCCTGACAAAGCCCAAGGTATTCTTTGCGGGCCTGGCGCTTGGTGGAGTGATTGTGGCTGTACTTTTCATTACCATCTTTAATAACGGCAAAGCTGCGGGCGCGAAAGAAACGACCCCCAATACGCTTTCCCCGTCGGTCGTGTTTGAACGCATCGCTTCCCAGAACGAGATGGTTTCTGCATCGCAGAACTATGCGATTGTCGATAAGGTGACGGATACCAAGAGGTTTTTCGATTGGTTTGATATCCCGTTTACGGAAAACAGCTTTTGGTACCGCTATGTGGGAACCATTAAGGCGGGTGTGAATCTCGAGACGGCAGAGATACATACAAACAAGAAAAAGCTGACCATTACGATGGATGAGCCTTATGTAATCTCGAACACGCCGGATATGAATAAGTCGGGTGCTCTCGAGGAACGCAACAACATCCTCAATCCCATTGAGGTCAAAGACGTCACGGCGTTTGAAGCGCAGTGCAAGGAGCGGAGTGAAAGCGAGGCCATCAAGGATGGCAAGCTGCTCGAAGAGGCTCGAGTGAACGCCGAAGCAAATATCCGTGCGATGTTCAACTCGGCATTTGGCGATGAATATACGGTTGATTTCGACTATCGGAAATAGGAGGTCACTATGGAGGATAAAGACGATCTAGCTGTTGTCGAAAGGGAGGAGCTGTCGCGACATAAGCAGAGTTTTGATATCCGTAAGGCCGCTGCTGGGTTGGTTGATGGCGCCGGAAGCGCGATGGCGGGCGCGGTTGCAACCGTACAGAAAGTTGCCGATGGTGCAATGCGTGCTGCAACTCCGATGGTCGATGACGCCTTGGCGGCTATTGCTGATGCGGCCGATGGTGCGGCAGG
>USDE01000042.1 GCA_900553345.1 uncultured Collinsella sp. | reverse complement strand
CTATGCCGAACTTTATTTTCCGGAGGTGCTGTGGCCCGATTTCACCGAAGAGGAGTTCGACCGGGCAATCGAGGAATACGCCCGCCGCGACCGACGATCAAACCCCCATCGATGTGCCCGCCGAGGTTCACGAGGACATCGTCGCCTCGGTCGACTTCTCCGAGGTTGAGCTTGCAGACGAATTTACCGAGCCCCAGGTGGCCGTAACCCCCAACGGCCTTTTGCCCATGGAGCCGCTGCCCATCGACGGGCGCCTGCGCAAGGCGGCCCTCCGCATGCCCGATGAGATCGAGGAGGCCAGCGGTTTTACGCTCTTTGGCCGCCGCATCAAATCGCTCATCTACACCACCGACGTGGCGGTCATCCGCAACTCAAATGCCGATGCCGTGTTTGCCGTCTACCCCTTCACGCCGCAGCCCGCCATTACGCAAGCGTTGCTGACTGTTGCCGAGTGCCCGGTCTTTGTGGGCGTTGGCGGCGGCACCACCACCGGTAAGCGTTCCGTGCAGATGGCGGCCGTATCCGAGATGCAGGGCGCGGCGGGCTGCGTGGTCAACTCCCCCGCTACTGCCGAGATGGTCGAGCACATCACCAACATCGCCGACATCCCCGTCATCGCCACGGTCGTTCGCTGCGACGACGATGCTCACGCCAAGGTGCGCGCCGGAGCCAAGATTCTCAACATCGCCGCCGGCAAAAACACGCCCCAGGTCCTGCGCGAGCTGCGCGAGCACTATCCCAACCTGCCGCTCATCGCACCGGGCGGCAAGACGCCCGAGAGCATCCGTGAAACCATCGCCGCTGGCGCCAACGCCATCATCTGGACGCCGCCTTCGGCCCAGCAGCTTCAGACCGACATGATGCAGCGATACCGCAAGATGAAAGAAGACGCCACGCCCGTCATCTCGCGCGACGATGTGCCCATTATCGACCAGGTCGCCGCCGCCGAGGTTAGCCAGGTCGAGAACATGAATCCCGACGTGCCGATCCCCGACGAAGTCATCGAACGCGTCGCTTCGATCCACGATCATATCGAGGAGCGTCGCGCCAGCCGCGGACTCAAACCCTCGCTGCACGGCTTCTTCTTCCGCGGAAAGAAACGCTAGCCGCAACAGCAAGGCCCGTCCCGCAAACAACGGGACGGGCCTTTTTCTGTTATCGAATGTCGGGAGGGACAGGCGCAGCCGTTAAAACCGTCAGCCAGCCCACGAACGTTAGTCCACGCGCTTGTCGCCCATAAAGAAGACGGCCACCGTGCCAGGGCCGGTATGCGAGCCAATCAGAGCACCGATGCTATTGATCTCAATCTTACCTTTGAGCTGCGGAACCTGTTCCTCTATCAGTGCCGCAACGGCCTCGGCGTCCTCGCGGCACGCCGAGTGCGACATGATGCACTTGCCCGAATAGTTCGCGCCGTCCTGCACATGCGCCATCACGGTCTTGGCCATCTCGGAGATCGCGCGCTTCTTGGTGCGAATCTTCTCGCGTGGCGCCAGCTCACCTTCGCAATCGACCGTCATAAGCGGGCAAATCTTGAGCGCCGTGCCGATGATCGCGCTCGCGGCCGAAATGCGACCGCCGCGCAGGTAACTCGACAAATCGGTCGAGAAGAACCAGTGGTGCAGGTTGAGTTTATGCTCCTCAATCCAAGCGGCCGTCTCGTCGAGCGAAGCGCCGCTATCGCGAACGTCGGCGGCACATTCCGCCAGCAGGCCAAAGCCCGAAGACGCCGCCAGCGAGTCGATGACGCGTACCTTGCCGCCCTGGGGATAGCGATCCGCAAGCATCTGCGCCGCAACGCAGGCCGATCCATACGTGCCCGAAATACCCGACGACAACGCCAGGTGCAGCACGTCTTTACCCTCGGCAACAAACGGCTCCCAAAACTCCTCGTACTCACCCACGCTCACCTGAGACGTCTTGGGCATGGCGCCCGCGGCAATCTGGGCAAAAAACTCGTCCGGCGCAATCGACTGATACAGATCGTCCGTATAGACAACATCGTCGATCTCGTAATGAAAACACACGACAGGGATATTGCGCGATTCAAAGAACTCGCGGGTTCGGTCGGCGGCGGATTCACAGGTCAGGACAAAATCACTCATATGAGGCTCCTTACTCATTACTGCGCAAATTATCGCACAGCAATCGTGAATACGGTACAAATGTCCACTATTTACCAAATTGAACCAAAGGTAGTGAACATCTTTACCGTTATCATCCCTATCGATCCCGGAGGTATGCGCCTGCAAAAACGACCCCGCGTCTCCATTCAACCGCCATATCTACCTCAACTAAATCGATTTACCAAACCGTTCGGCCAACAATTTGACCTCCCATCTCCAATCGAAACAAAAGCGGCGCATACTGGTAAACGTTTGACGCTGTTTGTCAGTTTTACCAACCACATCGGAAGGTGCTTCATGGTCGCATTCGATCGCAATCCGCAAGACTTCAAGTATCTGCGCCTGCTGTCGAGACAGTTCCCCACCGAGCAATCCGCATTCACCGAGATCATCAACCTCTCGGCCATCCTCAACCTACCCAAGGGCACCGAGCATTTTATGAGCGATGTGCATGGCGAATACGAAGCCTTTATGCACATCCTCAACAACTGCTCGGGCGTCGTGCGCGAGCATGTCGACGAGATCTTTGGCGACACGCTCTCCTTTGACGAAAAGGGCGAGCTGTGCACGCTCATCTACTATCCGCGCGAGAAGATCGACCTGGTCCGCAGCCAGCACGAGGACTCGCCCACCTGGTACAAGACGATGCTCGACCAGCTCATCATGGTCGCCCGCTCGCTTTCGAGCCGCTACACGCGCTCCAAGGTGCGTAAGGCCATCCCGCGCGACTATGCCTACATCATCGACGAGCTGCTGCACACGCATCCGGACGAGAACAACTATCGCGTGCGCTATCACGAGCGCATCGTGGAGTCCATCCTGGAGACCGCGAGCGCCGATGACTTTATCGAGTCGCTCGCCTCGCTCATCAAACGCCTCGCCGTCGACCACCTGCACCTGGTGGGCGACATCTTCGACCGTGGCGGCGGCGCGGCCAAGATTATGGACCGCCTGCTCACCTACCATTCACTCGACATCCAGTGGGGCAACCACGACCTGCTGTGGATGGGCGCCGCGGCCGGCGAGCCCGCCTGCATCGCCACGGTTCTGCGCAACAACCTGCGCTATGACAACTACGAGATCCTCGAAAACGACTACGGCATCTCGTTGCGCGAACTTGTCGCCTTCGCCGATGCCACCTACACCGCCGGCGAGTCCATCACCCCGCTGATCAAGGCCATCAACGTACTGCTCTTTAAGCTCGAGGGCCAGATTATTCAGCGCCACCCCGAGTTCGACATGGCTGACCGTCTGTTGCTCGACAAGATCGACCATGGCACCGGCACGGTCACGCTCGCCGACGGCAGCGTGTGGCCGCTCACGACCAACGACTTCCCCACCGTCGACCCGACAGACCCCTATTCGCTCACGCCCGAGGAGCAGCACATCATCGACAAACTCGTGTCCGAGTTTGTCACCGCCGATCACCTGCATCGCCATATCGATTTCCTCTACACCCACGGCTCGATGTACAAGGTCACCAACGGCAATCTGTTGTTCCACGGCTGCGTGCCGCTCAACGAGGACGGCACCTTTAGCAGCATGAACTGCCTGGGCACCTGGCACGCCGGTCGCGATTATTTCGATTTTTGTGACCACATCGCCCGCCGTGCCTGGCGCACCGGCGACCGCGACGCCCTCGACTGGATGTGGTACCTGTGGATCGGCTTTAACTCGCCTGCCAGCGGACGCCTGGTGCGCACCTTCGAGCGCGCCTATATTGCCGATAAGAGCACTTGGGTCGAGCCGATGGATCCGTACTACACGCTCACCACGTCGCCGTCGGTCTGCGACGACATCATGCACGAGTTTGGCGTCGTCCCCATGGCTTGCTCGCCGACCGGTCACATCATCAACGGCCACACCCCCGTCAAGACCACCAAGGGCGAACAGCCCATCCGCGCCGACGGCAAACTGCTGGTCATCGACGGCGGCTTCTGCCGCGCCTACCATCCCAAGACGGGTATCGCCGGCTACACGCTTATCTCCAGCTCGCGCGGTTGCCGCCTCAAGTCGCATCAGGCCTTTACCACCGTTGCCGAGGCGCTCACCCGCAACGTGGACATCGAAAGCGAGACCAATCGCTTTGACCAGGCCGACCGTCGCCGCATGGTGAGCGACACCGATACCGGCGCTAAGATTCGCAGCCAGATCCAGGACCTGCGCCAGCTGCTCGATGCATATAGAAACGGTGCTATCGAGGAGCGCGCCTAGCGGCGCCTGCGGGGATTGGCTAAACTTTCTGGGTTTGTCATCCCCTCGGCGCCCCGGCGCCACCCTAAGGCAGGTACCATGCAAAAGCTCCTTGCGCAGATCATGAAGTTTGGCGTCGTCGGCGTCATCGCCACCGTCATCGACTTTGGCATCATGAATCTGCTCCACTACGGTCTGGGCCTCAACATCCTGATCGCCAACACCAGCGGCTTTATCGTCTCGCTCATCTTTAATTACGTCGCGAGCATGAAGTACGTGTTTGCGCACAAAGAAGGCATGAGCCGCCGCCGCGAGTTCATTATCTTTGTCGTGCTGTCCGTGATTGGCCTGGCACTCAACGACGGTATTGTGCTGGCCCTCAATGCCGGCCTGGGTCTCGAGGCCAATATCGCCAAGATTTGCGCCACCGCACTGGTCATGGTCTATAACTTTGTGACCCGCAAGATCTTCCTGGAGGGCGAAGAGACCAAGTAGCTCGACATCCCGATAGCCTTACGGCGCCCACAGTCGACGCGCGCTCAGCGAAGCATCGTCCGTGGGCGCCGCTCGTTTACGGGCAAATTTTCAACGTTTGCGGATTAGCTCTTGAATATTTGGCGAGTTCGTATAGTTCTTGCCAAAGACCTTACGTTTCCCATGCAAAAGCTCTAAAGTATCCTCTGCTCGATTCATCAACGCATTGGATGTGATTGCGTGCGCAAGGCACTGGCACAACCTCATACTAAGCAGTTCCTCAAGTTTGCTGTCGTGGGTCTTATCTCCTTTGGCATCGACTGGGGCATGCTCATTGCGCTCGTCGAGCTGTTCCACCTCGACTTTTTGATGAGCACCACGATCTCGTTTACCACGTCCGTCGTGGTTAACTACTGGCTCAGCATGAAGTACGTGTTCGACCATCGCGAGGGCATGAGCCGCAAGCGCGAGTTCACGATCTTCACCATCCTGTCGGTGATCGGTTTGGGCCTCAACGACCTGTACATGTTTGTGGGCGTCACGTTTTTGAGCATCGGCTACCAGGCCATGAAGGCCATCGCCACGTTCTTGGTCACCTGGTACAACTACTTTAGCCGTCGCTTTTTCCTCGAGGGCGCACAGTCGTAGTTTGTTCGACATTTGCTTGAAGGTATAACCGGTTGGAATTCTCGTTCCAACCGGTTTTTTGTTTGCAGAGAGACCCGGCGAGCCAGTCCCATTCGCATAAAGACGGGCGGCTCGGATGTTTGTCCGAACCGCCCGCATGGCGTGTTATGTCGAGGCATTTAGCCCGTTACGTAATACCAGACGACACTGTCGCCGTTGTGTAGGACGTAGTTGCTGCACGCCGTGTTGGGCGCCACGCCGTTGACGGAGTACATCCAGCCACTCGTGCCGCCGTGCTCCTTCTCGGCCAAACCGCCAATGGCGGCGACATACGTGCCGTACGACGAGCCATGCGCATTCACGGAAAGGCCAAGGGCACACAGGGCATCGTAGGCAGTTGCGCCCTCGTTAAAGGTGAAGGTGCCACCAGAAGACACGGGATTGCCCACAGCGCTCGATGTGACCGCAACCGTCACCGTGACGTAACCAGGCTGCTGCGAGCCGCCCTGATTGCCCGCAGAGGCGTTGCCGCCGTTGGATGCAGACCCACCGCCAGACACCGAGCCGCCGCCCGAAGAAGAGCCGTCAGAAGAACTCGATCCACCGGCGGATTCAGAGCCCTGTCCAGCAGACGCGTTGTTGGACGTCTTGCCGCCCTTGTCTTCGGACTTCTTCTCCTTCGATTCCTTTTTGGAGTCCTTGTCCGAAGATTCGGAATCGTCCTTGGAGTCCGATTCATCCGACTCCTTGGATTCAGAGTCCGCGGCATCAGAAGACGAGGAACCCGCCTCTGTCTTGTGAGAGGCAGCAGAGCCAGAGTCGGCAACGCTCTTCCCCGCCACGGCCCGAGTGATCCAATCGATGGACCAAGCACCGCTGGAAGAAGGTTGGACAAAGCCTAGCGACACAACGATCAAAACGGTGCAGGCGGCTGTCAGAACGCCAACAAGTGCCTTGCGCCGAGGAGCGGACGCCGCCGAAGCGGCGCCCTTTTGCTTTACATCGTCAAGCTGGATGAACGACGAGTCGGGCTGCTTGGACTCGGCGTCCTGAGGCTTACTGGACACAGCCCTCACCTACCGGCGCTTGGTGAACACGAACACGCCGATGACGGCGAGACCAATCACGCCGGCCGCCACGCCAGCGATGGCGAGCGGGTTGAGGCCAGACTCCTGCGAAGGAGCCGCAGCGGACTTCTTGGCAGCGGTCGATGCAGACGAGCCCGTGTCGGACTTGCCGGACTTGTCATCCTTCTTGCTGGACTTCTTGTCCTTCTTGCCGGACTTATCGGATTTCTTCTTGGAATCCTTATTGTCCTTGGTCTCGGTCGTAGTCGTGGTAGACGACACCGGCTTCTTACCCGGAGCAACAGCACCGCCAGCCTGCTGGCCGTTTGTGCCGTTACCGGAGCCAGAACCAGCACCGGCATTACCCGAACCGCCGTTGCCGCCAGCGGAGCCAGAGCCACCGTTACCACCAGGGTTAACAGCATTCTTGATCCACTTGGCATACAGCGTCATATCAGCCGTCACCGCAACGCTAAAGTCATATGCCTCCGTACAGGCCTCGTCGGTATACCAACCAGCGAAGGTGTAGCCTTCGCGCGTCGGATCGGCAGGCTTGGCGATAGAGCCGTTGGCGGCCGTAGTCTGAAAATCGACCTTGGACCCCTCGCCAGCGCTAAACGAAACCTTAACGCCAGCATTCAGCTTAAACAGCGTGCCAGAGTCGTTAATGTAGTACAAGTTGCCCTGGGCATCACAAGCGATTGGCGAGTCACAGAAGTTGTAGTGGCCCGTTGCGCTAAACACACCAGAAGCCTCAGCGTCACCCAACTTGTAACGATATACGCCACCGCCTGAGGTGTAGTTAACGAAATCAGGGCTCTCGCCGTAGTTAACCGTGAAGTAGACATACGCGTCTTCGCCCTGGACACTTACGAGCGGAGCGCCCTTGATGCCGCCAGCAGGAAGCGCAGTGCCATCAGCAGACGAAACCAGCGTTTTGGCAAAGTTGTTGGCCGGATCAATAATCGCCAGCGCAGAGCCGCCAGCAACCTCGCCGCCAACAATCAGCTTGCCATCATACGTCGTCGTAGGCACGCATGCACATCCCGTAAGGCCAAGGTCGACCACACGCTCCTCGGTAATACGCGAAGCGGCATCCGCATCGCGTGAGTCGCCATCAGAAATCGCCAAGACGTGCAGCTTGCCGTCGCGCGAGATTAGATAGGCATGGCTGCCGTCAGCCGAAAGCACGCAGGTGGAGTTGACAACAGCACCAACCGAAACCTTTCCGAGCACATCGCCCGAAGACTTGCTGAGCATCTCGACGGTACCGGCACTGGTGGGAACCAAGACAAAGTCATCGCCCACCGTCGCGCCCGTCCAGTAATAACCCTCGTCGGCATTAACATGCTGCCAAGAAACAGCGCCGGTCAGGATGTTAATACGCGTCAGATGACCGTTATTGTACGTACCCTTTCCATAGTCGACATCAACGGTGCCGACATAGAGGTAATTGCCATCAATTGTCAGCTGAGAATTCGACTGAGCAGTCTCGCTCACGGAGTCGGTGACCCAAACCGTTGTGAGCGCGTCAGCCGTCAGAGCCTGGACCGCACCGCCGTCAAGCGGAACAATAACCAAACCGTTCGCATAAATCGGGCGCGAGGTGTAACCGACCGCAGTCTTAAGATTCGACTCGGCAAGGACCTTGCCCGACTTGGCGTCAATCTTTAGCAAACGCTTGTTGACGGCAAGATACACGTTGCCGTTCACGACAATAGGTTCACTCGCGTTGGGATACGCCGAACCAGAATACGCCTTCCAGTCGAACGTCCAAGAGCTCGCTAGCGCACCCGTAGGCGTCGAAACGTTCTCGACCGCCGCATTGGACTTGCCGTCCCAATCGGACTTCCAATCGGTCGGACGCGGGGCGCTCGGATTGACTACGACCTCGTCGGGATTAGGCACCGTATCGCCGGCAGCATAAGCCCAGACGATCTTGTCACGCGACTTGAGCACGTAGTCACTATCGAGCTGAGAACCGGGAACACCGTTAACAAAGTACGACCAAGCGCCGGCCAACTTAGTGCCGTCAAGCGGAGAGACAAGGCTGTGAACGCCCCAGAAGCCCAGCTGATCGTACATCTCGGACTTGATGCCCAAGGCATCAAAGTAGGCGGCAGTGGCGTCCTTGATCGTCGTGCCCCCAACAAACACCTGCTTCGAAGGATCGGTCCAGCGCTGTGCCTTATCGTCCTTCTTGCCGATGATCTCCATCGAGACAGAAACCTGACCGGGCATGGTGCCATCGGAACCATAGACCCAGGCAATCTCATCGCCGGCCTTGAGCGTGTAGTTGCCGGCGCCGACATTGGCCATCTTGCCGTTGACAAAGAACTGCCAGTATTTCCAGGTACTCTCGTTAACCTGCTCGGTCGAAAGCGTCACGTTCTTTTCGAACGGCGAGGTCAACGAATTGAGGAACCAACCGTACGAGCCCGTGCCAGTGTCGGCGCCAATACCGACCTGCTTAAAGACCTGCTCGGAAAGATCGGCGGCAGTTGCGCCCTCTTCCACCAGCGAGGTCGTAGGTTGCGCCCACGTCTGCTGAGCACCTGAAGCGTCCTGACCGACAACGGTACAGCTTACCGAAAGCTGGTCGGTGGGCGCAGCGTCACCGTACTTCGAGTAACACCAGACGACAGAGTCGCCCGCCTCGAGCTTGTAGTTGCCAGCGCCCACCGACGCAGCGACGCCGTTGATGAATAGTTGCCAATAGGCACCCGTAGCATGGTCGTATGCAAGGGTGCGATCGGCATCGAAAGGCGACGTAATGGAATTGAGCACCCAACCCCAAGAGCCGTTGGGG
>USDE01000041.1 GCA_900553345.1 uncultured Collinsella sp. | reverse complement strand
GTGAGCAGCGAGGCCGGCGTCATGGAGTCAACATCCTTGGCGGGCTCGAGTGCCGCGGCAACTGCATCCTCGTCAAGCCCAGCGGGCAACGGACGAAACATCAGGCAGCCGTGAACAGCGGGGTCGGCATCGATGTCCTTAATAGCCGCCAACAGCTCGTCCTGTGAAACATCGGCGGGAAGCAAAACGCGGCGAGCCTCAATGCCAATCTTCTCGCAGCGCTTGAGGGCGCCGCGCTCGTAGGACAGGTCGTCCTCGCGCTCGCCCACACGAACGATGGCCAGTGTCGGCACGATGCCCTGTTCGCGCAGGGCGGCGCAACGAGCGGCAAGTTCCTCGGTCAAAGCGCGGGCAACGGGAGCACCCTTGAGCAGTTCGGCCATGGCTATCCCCTCTTCCTTGCGGCGTCAGCAGCACGGCGCGCCAGTGCATCGGCGCGCGGCAGCCACGTATCTAGTAGTTCATCGCACGCCGCCTCGAGTTCCTCGGCGCGCGCCCGGTCTTTCATAGATGTGGTATTGGCAAAGAGCGTCAGGCTCGCGCCTTGCATGGCGGCGCGGCAGAACACGGCGCCGCATGCCACGTCGGACAGCAACTGGCGCGAACCCTTGTCGGCCATGTCCTCGAGCAGCGCCAGCGCGCGCCCGCAGGCATCCATGATCCGGTACGGCGGCATGGCCGCCACGCGCAACGCGTCCTGAATCGCCGCGGGTCGAGCCGGGTCCTCGCGCGGAATGCCGTATGCCGCAGACACCTGGCCGTATGCACGAACATCCTCGGCAACCAGACCCACTAGTTCCTGCGCCAACTCGTCTGCCTGGGCAAATGCACGCGTCAGATCGTCCGCCCGATTGCTAAGCGCGGGATTGGTCGCCCCGTAGCGAGCGACCATCCCGCAAAGCGAGGCGCCCAGCGCGCCCACAAAGGCGCTCGCGCTACCGCCGCCGGGAACCGGCTCGCGCGCGGCCAGCGCCTCGGCAAACCCACGGCAGGTCTTGTCCATCATCTCTTGGCTCATACGTATGCACCTTCAAGTCATATAGATCGGTCGGGCGGCAACTGCCGACCAACCGCATCAAACACGTAATGATGCTAAGTCTAGCCCATAAGCACATGAGCGTCAGCACACCTGGCCATCACGGATTTCTATGACGAACGATAGGCGTCGGCGCCGCAAACATGGGACACATGGCCCACCTTTCGAGACTCCCGGACGGCACAAACCGGGGCATATCTATAAGTAAGGAACCCGTTGGGGCACGGCCGCGCAACGGCCACAAGAGATGAACGGAGGCATAAGCCGCACAGCACACAGAGACATCCGCCGCCAGCGCAATCAGTACCCCAACAGCATGCGGCGCCGTGATGTCATCGGCGGACAAGGAGGACACCACCATGAAGAAAAAGACCCTATCGATCCTTTCCCTGTGCATCGCCCTCTTTGCCGCGTTTGCCCTTGTCGGCTGCGGCGGGAGCGCATCGGGCGTGGGCGGCAGTACCTCAAAGAGCGAAGGCAAGGAAAAGGCCCCCGTTGCCGAAAAGACTGACTTTATCTGGTTTAAGGTCGAGATGCCCGAGGGCGTTGGCGTAAGCGACTCCGCCGGCAAGAACGTCGACAGGGTCCAGCTCACCTTCCCCGAGAACGAGAACACCACAGTCGACCGCTTTATCCCCGTTTGGGAAGAGAAGATGACGGCAGAAGAAGCTCTTGCCGATGAGGGTCGAAAGAACAGCATGTTCCAGTGGAAAGTTGGCGACCCCGTCGAGTACAACGGCAGGACATGGCTCACCGGAACGTGCGAGGACAACCGCGGCACCCATACCTATCTCTTTACCGACGTTGAACCGGGAAGCGTCTGCGTTCTCATCGCGAACTTCGATCAGCACGAGAAAGAAGCCGAGACGCTCCTCAACTCCATCGAGTTCCCCGATGACATGGCGAAGGCAGTTGCCGAGGCACGCGAAGTTGAGATTTCGAGCATCGAGATCAAGTAACGGGACCCCGCACACGCCCACGTACGCGCGCCCCATTAAAACAACGGGCACCCAACCCCGGGGAGGGCCGACAACATCGGCCCTCCCCTCTTTTGCGCCCGAACATATTGCCACTTAACGGCGCAAATCCGGCCCTCAGAATGGGACACATGGCCCACCCTAGCGAGCCGTCAACGCGTACAGTAAAAGCAGGTAATCCATGGGCGGTTACAGATCGAGGAGGACACGACCATGAAAAAGAAGGCCTTTGCGATTCTCACCCTCTGCATCAGTCTCTTTGCCGCGGTTGCCCTGGTGGGCTGTGGCGGAAGCGGCGGCGCTACCGGCAGTGGCGGTGGCGGCGGAGCAGAAAAGCCAGCCGTGGATATGAGGACCGACTTCATTTGGTTTAAGGTCGAGGTCCCCGAGGGCGTTGAGATCACCGATGTTGCCGGCGACACGGCCGACAGGGCCCAGTTTAAGTTCACCGAGAGCGAGCACGCCAGCGACCGCTTCATCCCCGTCTTCGATCCTGACAAGAACGCCGACGAGCTGTTCGACTACGAGGCAAAGTGGAATGCCAGCTTTGAGTGGACCGAGAATGACCCCGTCAAGTACAACGGCAAGACTTGGCGCAACGCTTCCTATACACACTCGGGCGGCGTGACGACTGAGTACTTCACCGAAGCAGGCGGCGGCAGCGTCTACGTGCGCATCGACAATGTCGAGGAGCACAAGGATGCCGTCGAAACCATGATGAAGTCTCTGGAATTTGCCGATGACATCGCCGAGGCAAAGACCGAGGCCATGGACGTCAAGCTCGACGATATCGAGATCAAGCGCTAAGCGACTGGCGAGCGCAACGGGAAACACGAGCGCAGTGCTAACAAGCGGCGGTGCCCCAGCGCTTCGTACCCAGGGAGGACCGGTAAACCGGCCCTCCCTTTCTTATGCCGATAGCCGACGAACGCGAGGATGCCGGACGCCGGAACCACCCCAAATGTGGCAACAGTACGAAAACGACAAACACCCCAACACGTCCGCCCGCCGATTTATTGCGCCGCGCAGACAATTAAACCGGCGTCTTTAAACATCTGGGCAGTATAGTGACCAAAACGAGCGCATAACCGCACTCTGCGAACGGAGGAACTATGACCGAACACCACGCCATCAGCCGTCGAGCGTTTACGCTGGGCCTAGGGCTTGCGGCGTTGTCACCACTTGCAAGCCTGCCCGAAACCGCAGCGCCGGGCATTCCCCTGCGCGCGGCATTTGCAGAAGACACGCCCACATCGGCGGCCACCCTCGACAAGTTCGTCATTCGCCTTCGCCCCGCGGGCTATTTTCGCACCGCGAGCGTCAACGAAGACGGCAACGTCATCGGCAACGTCTGCCACCTGTTTAATGACGGCACGTCCAGCAAGCTCATCCTTGAGAACGTAACGACCAAGAATGACGATACAAACTGGTATGCTATTCGCACCTTGCTCAATTTCGAAGAGCACAAGAAGACGGGCTACAGCATTTGGTCGGTCGATGGCGACTCGGACAAAGATGGAAAGGTCATCCACGTATGGAGTGGCGAGCATGACGGCAAGGCCAGTCGCTCTTTTGCGTTCAAGCGTCAATCAAACGGTACCTATATCATCCGAGACCGCACGGTCGAGAAAGAAACCGAGAAAAAAGACATTAAGTACCTGGCCATAGAAAAGGACGGCAAAGACCAGGACAACAATAAGATCTGCCATAAGAGTAAGAGCATTCCGTGGGAACTCGAGCTTGTCGGCTACAGCATGGACAAGACCAATGCCACAGTTAGCAGCATCGACTGGACCACGTATAGCAGCTACGTCGACGGACCATGCTGGATGAAATACGTCGACGGCAACAAATACCTCGACGAGCTGAGCATCCCGGGCACGCATGATTCAAGCACCTGCAGCGTCGACAACGACACCGAGCCCCAAACCTCGCTTGCAAAGTGCCAGCAGGATTACATCCCCACGCAGTTGCTCGAAGGCATTCGCTATTTTGATATCCGACTTGGAAAGAACAACGATAAAGGCGACCCCGGCATCGACCATGGAATATGCTACTTGCTCAAAAAAGACGGGGGCTTTATACATCTCTCCGATGTCATCGGTTACTTCAAAACATTTTTGAACGAAAACCCGTCAGAAGCGCTCATCATGCTGGTGTCACGAGGCAACGACGAAGCTACCGACGAAAGCATTACGACGGCTTTCGCCAATGTTATGGACAATAACTCCGATCTGTTCTATACGTCGAGCCATGTCCCCACACTGAACGAGGTGCGCGGAAAGATCGTCCTGCTGCGTCGATTTAAACTCGCCGGCGACAGCGTAGACGGCCACACGTGGGGCCTCGACCTCACCGAATGGGATGACAAGATCAAGGCGCATTCCGGAAAGTCCATGTGCCTCGTGAAATACGAGCAAGGCTTTGAGGCTGCGGGCAATACGGGCGACAAAGAGCCCTATAGCACAGCGGTATATGCCCAAGACCATTACAACTGCACGGGATCCAGTAAGATCGACTGGGTCGATATGGCCCTGAAGGCAGCGTCCGAGTTCGAGCGCAGCACCGTAGATATCACTGCCGCGGACGGGACAACGGTGCAGGCAACGGAGCGCTGCTGGTTTATCAACTACACTAGCTGCACGCAAAACAACCCTTTTACCGCAGCGCGAGTGGTCAACGAGCACCTGTACAAGAGCTCATATATAAACAATACCGGAGTTGAGAGCACAAAGGCGGACTGCCGCAAGCACATTGGCATCATCGCATCCGACTTTGTTGATGCGGCACTGGCCCGGAGCATCTACCAGCGCAATTACGATACGGAGCACAAGCAGACGGCTTCGTGCTACCTCCCAGCCCGCATGCACATGACATATGGCGACTCGCTGAGCGACGCCTCGCTCCAGGACGGCAAGACCGTTGGCGAGGGTCATTTCCGCCTCGTCGATAGCAGCAACGTACTCAACGTAGCAGCCTCGGGACATGCGTTTGCCATCGAATATGTGGATGTCGACGCCCTGGGCAACGAGACTGTTACGGGGCTGCAGGGCCCTGTGCCCATCGATATCGATCCACGTGCGCTGACGCCCCATTTTGAGGGACTCGAAGGCCTTAAGGCCGGCGAAGACGCGCGCGCCAAGATTGCGGCATCACTCGAGGGCAAGCTCGAAACCGATGCCTGCACGGCCCAGCTCGAGTTTGTGCACGACGCGGACGGCGCTCCGGGCACGGCAATGGCCGAGGGCGAAACATTTGCCGCAGGAACGTACTGGGTGCGCGTGAAAAGCCTTTTGGGCGACGCGGCACAGAACTACATGCTCGCCAGCGATGGAGCCGCAAGCTTCACCGTAGCGGCCTCGGGCAGTGCAGGCGGCACCGGCAGCGGCACGGGTTCCAACGCAGACGGCGCTGATAAGAATGGCAAGGGCAACAAGGGCAAGGGCTCGGGCGGAAAACTCGCCGACACGGGCGACGGCTCTGGCATCGCCGCCGGGCTCGCCGCTGCCGCCGTGGTGACGACGGTCGCCGGCGCAGCAATGCTTGCCAGTGACCGCGAAAACGCTGGGGACGACAGCGAATAGGCAAGCCCGCCTTTTAGACACATCGACTCAATCGGGGGCGCAGGACACCGTTCTGTGCCCCCGATTTTTACCTTGGCCCGAACGCCGCCATGGGCTACATCACCATGTTCAGCGCGTTCACAAATTCCTGGGTCTGGGAGCGGCTGCTCAGGCTAAAGACACAGGCAGTCAACAGCCTGTTACGTAGAAAAACACTGCGGCCCTTGACCCTGTTAACGCCCGTGATGTCCTTAAGGTAGACAATCTCGGTGTGCTTGCCGCCGAAAGTGCCCTTCTTGAGCACCTCAATACGGTTGGGGTAGATCTTAACGTCTTTAAACCTACCCGAACCTTTGTCCTGGAACAGCAAAGTGTTGTTATCCATGCGTGTCACTCCCACAGGGTTCGCTAAAACTGCCTCTATGGCCACATTTTAGTCACCGCAAGGCTCCCATGCGAAGGTGCCAGACAGCACAGCAATTCGTGTCCGCGCGAGGCTTTAAACTAAATGCGATAAAGATGCATTCCATAAGAGGAAAGTGGGGCGACAGTGATGGGCGAACTGGTAAACCGTGGAGAATCGGCAATCGTGCCAGAAGTTTTTTACAAGCAGGTTTCCTCGATTCTCAACGCCGCTCGCGACAAGGCCTATACCGCCGTTAACTTTGCGATGGTTGAGGCGTATTGGGAGATCGGCAAGAGCATTGTTGATGAGCAGGGCGGAGAGGAGCGCGCAGCATATGGAGAGGCATTGATTGCAGGCCTCTCCAGAAGGCTTACCGCGGATTTCGGAAGAGGCTTTGGCATCGCAAACCTTCGCAATATGCGTCAGTTCTTTCTTGCGTTTCCAATTCGCGACGCACTGCGTAGCGAATTGAGCTGGACTCATTACCGCAGGTTGATGCGCATTCCCGACCCTGATGCTCGCGCCTGGTACATGAACGAATGCGCCGATTCTCGTTGGAGCACGCGTCAGCTCGAGCGCCAGATCAACACCATGTTCCGCGAGCGCCTGCTTGCCAGCAAGGACAAGGAGGCCGTCACCCAGGAAATCCAAAAGAGCGCCCCGGCTCGTCGCCCCGAGGATATCATCCGCGACCCATATGTACTGGAGTTTTTAGGTTTCTCGGACGATACTGCGTTCCGCGAGAGCGATCTAGAGCAGGCGCTCATCACGCATCTTCAGAAGTTCCTGCTGGAGCTTGGCCGTGGTTTCGCTTTCGAGGCGCGCCAAAAGCGCATCACCTTTGATGGGCGCCATTTCTATATTGACCTTGTGTTTTACAACTATCTGATGCGCTGCTTCGTGCTCATCGACCTTAAGACCGATGACCTTACGCATCAGGACCTGGGCCAGATGCAAATGTATGTGAACTACTACACGCGCGAGCTCATGAACGAAGGCGACAATCCGCCTATAGGCATCGTGCTCTGCGCGGACAAAAGCGACTCGATTGTCGAGTACACGCTGCCCGAAGACAACGACCAAGTGTTTGCCGCCAAATACTTGCCGTATCTTCCAAGCAAGGAAGAGCTGGCGCGCGAGCTGAGTGCCGAGTACCGCGCCATCAACGAAGCGACTAATGGCGAAGCACAAGGATAGCAATACGTTGCGACCGACACCACCGATGGCGCTCCACATCACCCGGGATAAGAGGAGCTTTCCATGACAGACAGACCGAAAACAACGCTGCGCGACTGCATCTATGGGCTCGCCGTCGGCGACGCACTGGGCGTTCCCTACGAGTTCAGGCCCCGCGGCACGTTCGAATGCACCGACATGATCGGCTACGGCACGCATGGACAGCCCGCCGGCATCTGGAGCGATGACACGTCCATGACGCTTGCTACCTGCGACTCGATTAGGGAGCTAGGGCATATCGACACCGCGGACATGCGCGACAAGTTCGTAAGCTGGATTGCCCGTGGCGAGTATACAATCGACGGCGTTTTCGATTACGGCGGCACGACCGCCCGCGCCTTGCACACCGGCAAAGGAGGCTCCGGCGAGCGCGACAACGGCAACGGTTCGCTCATGCGCATCGCTCCCCTGGCGTTCACCGATGCGACGGACAACGAGATCCGCGAGGTCTCGGCAATCACGCACGCCCACAGAACATCAACCGATGCATGCATCATATTTGTTGAGCTGATGAGGAATGTGATGAACGGCGCGCTCCCCTCGCGGGCACTCCATCTGAAAGGCGTGCCTGAGCAGGAAATCAGGTCAGGTGGCTTCGTGCGCGACACGCTTAAGGCAGCCACCTGGTGCTTCGTCAACACTAACAGCTACGAAGATTGCGTGCTTGCCGCCGTCAACCTAGGCGACGACACCGACACCACCGCAGCCGTTGCCGGCGCCCTCGCCGGCACGGTATACGGCATCGACGCAATTCCGCAGGAGTGGACCGACGCCTTGCGCGGTAAAGAGCTGATAGAGCAGTGTTTGTTTTAGGGCGCACTTACGATAGAAACTGACCAGGAGGCACCACGGAAAGAAAGATCGCAAATATAGACGAGTTCCAAGTGGACGAAAACGGGATTCCGCTATTTCCAGCAGGACTGAAGGAAGAAGCCAACCTCTATGTTCTCCCCGACGGGCGTTACCTCCCCTGCGGGGTCTACCGAACCGAAGATGGCGGCTCACTCATTTATGAGCCATCCGGGCTCAGCTTCTTCGGGCAGATGCTTGCTCAATTCAAAGAGTGCTAGGGGTTTGATTGCCCGTTAGATCGACACCGTTCCAAACCATGGAATGGGCAGGATGTCTCCCACCGCGGCCTGTGAGGTAAAATCTTGACTGCCGCGGAATCCGTCTGCGGGCAACGCTCCGATCTCCGATTGGGGTGAAGCCTATGAACTTGTTTCTTGAAATCCTGCGCCTCTCGATGTATGTGACCGGCATTGCCCGGAACCTCTACTCGATCTGGCGGGAATATAAGCAGTAACGGATAGCGAAGGGAGTCATAAAAAGGGCCGGTTGCAGCCGGCCCTTTAGACGATAATACCTGCGTTGCCCGCGCTTCCGAAGTGTGACTAGCTGAGGAGCGGGTTCCGCGGCACATCCTGATTTTACCCAGCGAGACGGCTCTTTTGCAGCCGCTCCACCGATTATTTACATCTGGCACCCTCAAACAATCAGACGACAGTCCGCACTCCTGCGAGCTGCCCCGTTCCTCTAGCTATCGGATCGCAGCGCCGACCGGCACTACTCCCCTACTTCCCAAAGATCGCAGCGAGCAAGCCCTTGCGTTTGGGCTTTTCTTCTCGGTAGGAACCCTCGGCAACCGCTGCCACCTGACGCGGCTGTTCGCCGTCTCCACGACGCACGATCTGGTATAGGAAGGGCGATTTAACGTATTTGACCTCGATGGGCGTGGCATGTACGGTACTTTCGTTCGATAGATGCAGGCTCGGGTTGAGCGGCGCCACCACATGCGTCTCACGCTTGTCGCTAAACACCACCGCGGCCGCGCGGCCCGTCTGGCCGTTTACGGCAATGCGCACCTGCTCGCCATCGCGGCTGTCCGTCGCTGGGCGATCGACAAAGTAGACCGGTACCATCACCAGGCCGTCCTTATGCTTGCGAGCCTTGCGCGCCCAGGTGCGGATGCTCTTTTTATTGAGCCCCAGCACCGCCTCGGCATCGTTGCCGGCAATGTCGAGCGCCAGCTTATCAATGACCACCTGGTCCTTGGTAGACGCATCGACGGAGACAACGCGGAAGTCGCCTTCCTGCATGGCGGGATCGAACGGGC
>USDE01000040.1 GCA_900553345.1 uncultured Collinsella sp. | reverse complement strand
CCGTCCTCTTTTCATGCCAATTTGTTCGCTCTGGCGCCCGCTCGCTGGCATTGCCAAAACATCGACGTTGCCGTGGTCCTAAGTAGTCATTGGGGACGTTCTTGTTTGACTAGTCGTTTAAGAACGTCCCCGATGACTATTTGAATTGCTAATTTGTGCGGGTTGTGGTTTTGTGACCTGCTGAAATTTAGGATACTGTACATCTGTACGTTAACTCATCTTCGTAGTATATTGCTACCCGCAAAACTCAACACCATTGTGCTTTGAGACGTTAAAGCGCCTACTACAATGGTTGTCGATAGTACGATTCGATTTAACGACAGGATGGATGGTCCAAGCGTGAGTCTCGGCAGCAAACTATCCAATGCAAAGGTGTCCTTTGCGATATTTAAGCGCGACATTAAGCGACTGCTTGTGAACCCCGTCGCCCTGGTGGTTACCCTAGGCGTGTGCGTTATTCCCTCGCTGTATGCCTGGTATAACATCGTGGCAAACTGGGATCCGTATGGAAACACCCAAGGCATCAAGATTGCTATCGCCAACAACGATCGAGGCACCCAAAACGACTTGGTGGGTGAGCTCAACGCTGGCGACAAAGTGGTCGACCAGCTCAAGGAGAATCATCAGTTGGGCTGGACGTTCGTCGACTCGACGGCCGATGCCAAGGAGGGCGTCGAGAGCGGCGAGTACTATGCCGCTATCGTGATTCCCAAGAACTTCTCGGATAACCTGGTTTCGATGCTCGACGGCAACTACCATCAGCCCAAGCTCACGTACTACGTCAATGAGAAGAAGAGCGCCATTGCGCCCAAGGTTACCGATACCGGTGCAAACACCATCGAGGAGCAGATCAACTCGGAATTTGTCTCTACGGTAGGCAAGACTGTTGCCGGTATCGCCAAGGATGCCGGTGTCGATTTAAAGGACAAGGCAACCCAGACTCAGGACTCGCTGGCAAGTTCGGTGTCCGAGGCGTCCGACACCTTGGGCGAGGTGCGCGATTCGATTGGCGATATGAATGCCGCCATCGATAAGACGAGTGGCGCTATCGCCTCGGCTGATGCGGCACTTGCCGGCTTGCAAGGCCAGGCACCGTCGCTGACGCAGGCGATCTCCCAGGGCAACGACCTGCTGAGCGAAGCTCGCACCACGGCGGGCAACTCCATCACCTCGCTCTCCAAGGCGCTCTCGGAAGGCAGCCTTGCGCTCACCAAGACGTCGGCCTCTGCGAACGCTGCCATCGGCAAGCTGACGGGCGCGGTTACATCTACGACCACCCGTATCGACAACTCGCTCGAGTCTCTTCAAGCGACGATCGACCACAATAAGGCCGTTATCGGGCACTTGGAGATTCTCGCCAATGACACGTCGACAGGTTCCGAGGAAATTGACGCGCGCATTGTATCGACCATCGATTTGCTTCGAGAGCAGAATGAAAAGCTTCAGAGCATCAAGGACGGTCTGTCCGCGCAGTCGTGCGCCATGGCGAATGACGCAGCGGCTGTTTCGGGTGCCAGTGACGCTATCAATAACGCAATTCATACCGGTGCGACCAACCTTGGCCAAGCCCAGACGGACTTGGGCCAAAACGCGCTGCCGAAGGCCTCGAGCGCGCTCGACTCTTTTGCTGCCGTTTCGGGCGACCTGACCGGTATCGTCTCGGGTATGACACCTACACTTGCAAATGCGCGCGGCACGTTGGCGCAGCTTAGCGCTACGCTCGGCCAGGCCAAGACCACGCTGTCCCAGACCGATTCCTCGCTTGCCAAGGTCCAGGACAAGCTTGCAACCGCCGCCAATGACATCGCGGCGCTGCAGACCTCCGAGTCCATGGGCGAGCTGGCCGATCTGATGGGCGTCGACGTCGATGATGTTGCAGACTTCATGGCATCTCCGGTCGAGCTGACCTCAAAGTCAATTTACCCGGTCAAGAGCTTTGGTTCGGGCATTGCCCCGTTCTATACCAATCTGGCGCTGTGGGTGGGCGGCTACGTGCTTATCGCCATCTACAAGCTCGAGGTCGACCGCGAAGGCATCGGCAGCTTTACGGCGCGCCAAGGCTACTTTGGCCGCTGGTTGCTCATGGTGATCCTGGGCGCGTTGCAGGCCATCATCGTTACGGTAGGCGATCTGGTGATTGGCGTGCAGTGCGTCAGCCCGCTGCTGTTCGTGCTGGGCGGCATCGCCATTTCGTTCACCTACGTCAATATCATCTATGCGCTGTCCACCACGTTTAAGCATATCGGCAAGGCTATCGGCGTCATTCTCGTCATCGTGCAGATCCCGGGTTCGTCGGGCATGTACCCCATCGAGATGATGCCCGGCTTCTTCCAGTGGCTGCACCCGCTGCTGCCCTTTACCTACGGCATCAATCTGCTGCGCGAGACGGTCGGCGGCATGTATTCGTTCAACTACCTGTTTAACCTGTGCATTCTGGGCGTGTTCTTGATCGTGGCGCTCTTTATCGGCCTGCAGCTGCGTCCGCTGCTGCTCAACCTTAACCTGCTCTTTGATAAACAGCTCTCCACGACCGGTATGATGATTTGCGAGTCCAACGACCTGCCGCGCCAGCGCTACTCGCTGCGCACGGCCATGCGCGTCATGCTCGATTCCGATTCGTACCGTCGCGAACTGCTCGATCATGCGGTCGCCTTTGAACATCGCTACCCGTACTACATCAAGGGCGGTTTTGCCGCCGTGGTGGGCGTTCAGGTCCTGCTCTTTGTCCTGTCGACGGTTCTCGATATCGACAATAACGGCAAGATCATCCTGCTTGTCATTTGGATCATCTCGGTTATTGCCATCTGCGGCTGGCTTATCAATATCGAATATATCCGAGCGAGCCTCAATACCCAGATGCGCATCTCGGCGCTTTCGGATGAGGACCTGCGTCGCGAGATGCGCGAACACACGGCCGCCATTCCTGCCGCCCGCCACATGTTTGGCCTCAACGCCAGCGAGCGTGGTGCCAAGGGCGGCGATCAGTCCACGGGCCGCTTGCCGCATATCGGCTCGCACCATAAATCTCAGGGCAGCGACAACACAGCCATAAATGATGGAGATACCGCCCCGTTCGGCAAGCACTCCAAAGGAGGTGAGGCATAAATGAAGAACATCCTGCATCTGTTTAGGCGCGATGTCCAAAACGTGTCTCGCTCCGTGATCGGCTTGATTGTCGTGATGGGCCTCATTATCGTGCCGTGCCTGTACGCGTGGTTTAACATCGCCGGCAGCTGGGATCCGTACGGCAACACCGGCAATCTTAAGATTGCCGTGGTCAACACCGATGAGGGTTACGAGAGCGATCTGATCCCCGTCGAGGTTAACGTGGGCGAAAACGTGACCGCCACCCTACGTGGCAACGAGAGCTTCGATTGGGTTGTGCTTAACGATCGCGAAAAGGCTATCGAGGGCGTTAAGTCGGGCGCGTACTATGCTGCCGTCGTTATTCCCAAAACGTTTAGCGCTGACATGATGACGCTTTTCTCGACCGACGTGAAACACGCCGATATCGAGTTTTACGAGAACCAGAAGGCCAACGCCATCGCGCAGATCGTGACCGAGAAGGGTTCGAGCGCCGTTCAGAACCAGGTTAACGAATCTTTTACCGAGACCATTACGAGCATCGGTCTTAAGACGGTGTCCAGCCTGCTCGATTACATGAGCACCGACCAGGTCAGCAACTTTATCGCCAACCTGTCCTCGACGCTTGGCGATTCGATTGAGGACCTGCGAGACGTTCAGGCCAGCGCAACATCGCTTGCGGGCATTTTGAGCTCCACGTCCGATTCGCTGACGTCGGCGAGCGGCATGCTCAAGCAGACCGGTGCCGTCGATGAGTCGACAAAGCAGCTCATGGAACATGCCAAAAGCGGTATCGATGATTCCAAAGAAGCGCTTAAGGCGGCAAACGATGCCATCGATGCCGCGATCGATGGAAGTGCGGGTTCGTTCGACAATGTGTCTGCCGAGCTCGCGAAGGCGTTCGATGCCGCGAACCAGCATGTCGACCTTACGGTGTCCCAACTCAACGATGCCGCTTCGGCCCTCAATGCGCGCGCCAAGGATATCGATGCGATGGCCGATCAGCTCCGCAGTCTTGCCGACCAGGTGAGCGATGAGAATTTGAAGGATGGCCTCAAGTCCGCCGCGACGTCGCTGGGCAGAATCGCCGTTGAGTACCGCAACAATGCCGAGGATCTGGCGGCCACCGCGAAGTCTCTCTCCGACAGCATGGCCGAGGTCAACAACTCGCGTGCCGAGGTCGATCAGGCCATCGCCGATGCCAAGGCCGGCATCGCGGGCGCCAAATCCGATTACGATTCCACGTTCTCGGTTAAGGTCAAGGAGCTCAAGAAGACCGTCTCGGGCATCCTAGACTCGCTCGATGGTATCTCGGGCAATCTGGATAGCGCCGTAGACGGCCTAACCGACGCATCCGGTTCGCTGGCAAAGGGCCTCTCCAAGGCCGCCAAGCTGGTCAACAAGGCTTCCGATCAGCTAGGTGAAGCGTCCGATAAGATCAGTGCCTTTAAGGACGAGCTCGATGGCGCCCTGATGTCGGACGACCTTGCCACGATCAAGACGATGATCGGCAATGATCCCGAGGGTCTGGCCGTGTCGCTTTCCGGCCCCGTCGCGCTCGACCGCAAGCCGGTCTATCCGATTCGCAACTACGGTTCGGCCATGGCACCGTTCTACACGATTCTGTCGCTATGGGTCGGCTCGATCGTGCTGGCGGCCATGATGAAGGTCTCGGTTGACGATGAGCTCATCAACGAGCTCATCCCCGTGCGCCTGCACGAGATCTATCTGGGCCGCTACCTGTTCTTTGGCGGTCTGGCCCTGCTGCAGGCAACGCTCGTGTGCGCTGGCGACATCCTGTTCTTTGGCATCCAGTGCGACAACCCGCTGCAGTTTGTACTTGCCGGCTGGGTCGCGAGTCTCGTGTTCTCCAATATCGTCTACACGCTCACCGTGTCGTTTGGCGATATCGGCAAGGCGCTCGCTGTCGTGCTGCTGGTCATGCAGGTCGGCGGTTCGGGCGGCACGTTCCCCATCGAGATGACCGGCCCCGTGTTCCAGGCGATCTATCCGTTCCTGCCGTTTACTCACGGCATCAACGCCATGCACGCCGCCATGGCCGGTGCCTACCATATGGAGTACTGGGTTGAGCTGGGCATTTTGGCGAGCTACCTGATTCCGTCGCTGGCCCTGGGCGTCGTTTTCCGCCGCCCGGTCATCAAAGCAAACGACTGGATTATCGAAAAGCTTGAAAGCACGAAACTTATTTAGTGCAACAGCGTGACATTGACGAAACATCGAGGTTTACTCTGCCGACGCTTTAGTGGGCTGGATTGCGATGCAGTGCTGGTTGTTGCTACAGTAGCGGGGCGTGCCGGGGGTCCGGTGCGCCCTGTTTTTATTTGACCATGAGGCGGCACGCAGCCATACGCGTGCGGACACCACGCCCAGATTGAGTGTGAGGATGTTCCATGGCCCAATACGCTGCCAACGAAATCGAAAACATGCCCGATAGCCCTGTCGCACGGGAGGACCTGGGCGCCGGCGGCACCTCCCGCGGCGCCGGCGCGCGTTCCCCGTTCTTCTGGAAGGGCTTGCTGCTATCGGTGGCGGTCATCTGGGGCTATTCCTTTACCACCATGAAAGATGCGCTCGACACCATTCCGGTGTTCGAACTGCTCTATATTCGTTTTCTTCCGGCTTCGCTGGTTATGTTCGCCATCTTCCACAAACGCATCATCGCGCACTTTAATGCCCGCAACCTTATCGTCGGACTTGGTATGGGCGCACTTATGTGGGGCGCGTACGGTTTGCAGACGATTGGCCTGGCACAGACCACGGCGGGCAAGAGTGCATTTTTGACGGGTACCTATTGCATCCTCGTGCCGTTTGCGAGCTACGTCCTAAGCGGCGAAAAGCTTACCCGTTACAACTTGGGCGCCGCGTTGCTGTGCCTGGCGGGCATTGGTCTGGTGGCGCTCGATAGCGTCGAGTTCAATGTCGGCGATGCCATTACGCTGGGCGGTGCGGTCTTCTTTGCCATCCAGATGGCGGTGACCGCCAAGTATGGCCGCAAGATGGACATCAACGTCATCACGTTTTGGATGTTTGTGGGCAACGGCGTGCTGAGCCTGATCTCGTCGCTGTTATTCGAGACCCAAGCGCCGCTGTCCGTGTGGACGCCGAGCTTTATCGGTGTGATGGCGTTTCTATCGGTGGGCTGTACGTGTGTGGCTCTGCTCATCCAAAACGTCGGCCTGGCGCATGTCCCGGCCTCAACGGGCTCGCTGCTCCTTTCGATGGAGTCGCCTTCGGGTGTGCTGTTCTCGGTGCTGCTGATGGGGGAGGCGCTCACCTCGCGCCTGCTCGCCGGCTTCGCGCTCATCTTTCTTTCGATTATCTTGAGCGAGACGCATTTCGTTTTTTTGCGTCGAAAGCCGCGTCCGCAATTGTAAACAATTTGTTGCGCCGCCTCCCGGGGCGGCATTTTTTATGCGTCGCCCTTAAAGTAGTACCTTGCACTTTACGCTATCAAAGTGCTTGCTGCAAAAACGTTACTGGAGGGCATCTATGGCACCAGCTCTGTCCGATTTTCAACCGCAACCAGCGCCTCAGGCTACCACAGCGGCGCAGACCGCTATCGGTGACGGCCTTGTCGCAGAAGCTCGGGCTTTTGCAGACGAGCTCGCTGCGTGGCGACACGATCTACACCAGATGCCCGAGCTCGGCAACAATCTTCCGCAGACGTCTGCCTATATCCAGGCACGTCTGGACGAGATGGACATCCCCCATACCACGCTAGTCGACGGTTCCTGCGTCGTTGGCCTGATCGGTGCCGGTGCGGCCGCGGCCGCTCAGGGCAATGGCACGTGCAAGGACGAGCAGGCCGGAACGGTCGTCATGCTCCGAAGCGATATGGATGCCCTGCCCGTTGTCGAGGAATCCGGCGAGCCCTTTGCATCCACCAATGGTTGCATGCATGCTTGCGGTCACGATATGCACGCGACGGCGCTGCTTGGTGCAGCGCGCCTGCTCAAGGCCCGCGAGGCCGAGCTTGTGGAGGCCAACGCCACGGTGAAATTGCTGTTCCAGCCGGGCGAGGAGACCTTTGAGGGAGCACGCGCTGCCATCGCCGACGGCTTGCTCGAGAACCCGCGTCCTCAGGCGGCTTTTGCCATGCACGTCAACAGCCAGTCGCCGCTCGGCCTAGTGCTCTATGGGAGTCCGGCGCTCTCGGGCGTGTACGGTTTCCGCATCACGCTGCAGGGCAAGGGTGGCCACGGTTCCAGCCCCGAGATTTGCATCGACCCCATCACGGCCGGCGTGCATGTGCACCTGGCGCTTCAGGAGCTTATCTCCCGCGAGGTGCCGGCGGCCAAGGAGGTCGCGCTTACCGTGGGTAAGTTCGCTGGCGGCTTGGCGGCCAACGTTATCCCCGACACCTGCGTGCTCGAGGGGACGTTGCGCGGCTTCGATGTCGAGCTCATGGCTCACCTTAAGACCCGCATCGCGGAGGTCGTCAACGGCGTTGCCGCAACATATCGTACGCCGGCAACCATCGAGACGCTTTCGGACGTTCCGCCGCTCGTGCTCGACAGCGATATGACTCAGGCCTCGCTTGGCTACGTGGGCGCGGTGCTGCCCAAGGCTGCCTTCCTGCCGCTATTCCACGCCATGGCGAGCGAGGATTTCGCACTTATCTCGAGCGAGATTCCAAGTGCGTACTTTACGGTGGGCGCGGCCGTGACCGATACGGACGAGCATTTTGCCCAGCACCATCCCAAGGCGCGCTTTAACGATGCCGAGCTTCCTCTCGGCGCCGCGGCTTATGCCGCCGTCGCTCTCGGATACATTGCGGACCATAAGGAGTAATCCATGTCCCAGCAACGTAAATTTTTCCCCGGTTGGCTCGTGGTGGCCTCCGGCTTTGTCATCATGGCCACGTGCTACACGATTTTCGTTAACTGCATGAGCCTGTTTCAGCCGCTCATCGTAAGCGACCTGGGCATCACGCTTGCGCAGTACAACATCTCCAACGCCATCTCCACCGTGGTGAGCGTTATCGGCTCACTTGTCATTGGCCATGTCGCCGATAAGGTGAGTGGCCGCGTATTGGGCTCGCTCACCGTTATCGCTACCTCGTCGGTGCTCGCGGGCATGAGCTTCGTGGGTGAGCTGTGGCAGGTCTACGTGCTCTTTGCCGTCTCGGGCTGCTTTGCCGTCGCCTCGACCCGCCTGCTCATCAGCCTGGTGACCGCCAACTGGTTTACGGCCAAGCGAGGCCTTGCCATCTCCATCGCACTTTCGGGCTCGGGCTTTGGCGGCGCTATTCTGTCTCCCATCGTAAGCTCGCTCATCGTGAGCGTTGGCTGGCGTTCCGCCTTCCTGGTGCTCGCGGCTATCTGCATGGTGGCGGCGCTGCCCATCACGGCCTATTCCTTCCGCACCAAGCCTTCCGAGATCGGCCTTAAACCGCTCGGCGAGAACCCGGGCGATCCGTCCGTCTCGACGGCTGGCGACAAGGACGAGCACACGGCCCCCGAGGTTAGCGTCGGCTGGTCTCGTATCAAGAAGAGCCCGGCATTTTGGCTGCTTGTCGTCGCCTTCCTCTTTATGGGTCTCGTTAACGGCGCCATCTTGCCCAACCAGGTCACCAACATGACGAGTGTTACCGTCAACGGCGCCAAGATTGTCACGGGCGGCCACGATCCCATGTGGGCGGGTACCGTACTTTCGGCCTACATGGTTACCGTCGTTATCGCCAAAATTTCGCTCGGTGCGATCTATGACCGCTTTGGCCTGCGCTTTGGCAATATCCTTGGCTCCGTTGCGTGCATTATCGCCTGCGTGGCGCTGTGCTTCCCGACGACGGACCTCGGTCCTATTGTCGCCGCTGTGAGCTTTGGTATCGGAACGTGCATGGGCACCATCACGCCTACCATCGCCGCGTCCAATCAGTTTGGCATGGCCGACCTCGGCAAGGTCACGGGCACTATCACCTCGCTCGAGATGGTCGGCGGCACCGTGGGCGCCATTGTCTCGGGCGTGCTGTTCGATGCCACGGGCTCCTTTGCGAGCGCCTGGATCGTGTGCCTGGCGTGCTCCGTGGTCATGCTCGTGTTCCTGCTGGCATCCGAGCCCATCGCCGCCAAGCTGCGCGCGAGCGTGGCGGGGGAGTAGACGCCCGTCGCTCTTTTCTGTTCGCCCCGTTCTGTCCGTGGCCGCCTTGGAAGCCGAATGGATGCTCGTACCATCATTCGGTTTCCAAGGCGGCTACGGGCCTACGAAATGATCCCTTTTCCTCCGTCCCCAGGGGGTCAG
>USDE01000039.1 GCA_900553345.1 uncultured Collinsella sp. | reverse complement strand
GGAACGGACCGAAGCCTCAGTGAGCTCGGGGGTTACCTGTTCAGCAACCTGCTCGGCCTTAGCAGCCGTGCGACGGCGTGTGCGCGGTGCCGGCTTCTCGGTCGGTTGGTCGGCGGCAGGGGTCTCGGGCACAGACGGAGCTGCAAGCTCGGTCAGAGCCGCGGCCTCGCGCTCGGCAGCACGACGGCGGGCGCGCACCACCTGAGCCTCGCTAATCTGCGCCAACGCACGTGCCTGCGCGACCTCATCGGAAATCGGCGCCGAGGAGTCAGCTGCAACGGTGCGCTTGGCGCGCGTCGTGCGCGCGGTACGGCGCTTGGGCTTGGTGACCTCCTCGCCGTCAGCGGCGCGTGCGCTTGGGCTTTGCCGGAGCAGCCTCCTCACCAGTTGCAGGCACGGCCTTCTCAGCCGTTGCAGCCTTAGGCGTCTCAGGAGCCGAGGTTTGCGCGGGCGCCGCGACCTGGTCCGACGCAACCGGTGCAGCGGGAGCGGCTTGCGTCGTCGTTATTTCGTTTTCTTGCTGTTGATCAGACACAGTGTTTGCTCAACTTTCTTTTCAAGCCCTGTGATCACATGCTCCCTGCATAAACCTTCAGGGCGGCTAAACAGTCTAGCTCCGTCAAATACCGACGGACATCATTGATCTGTATCGAGATATTTGCGTCATATACGCAGCGTTAGTGTAACACAACCGCCGCCACCTGCAACTTAGTCATTGGGGACGTTCTTAAACGACTATTCAAACCTTGATTATCAACTTCATCCGAACACTTCCCACATTCATCCGCACATGTGCGGATGAATGTGGGAACCCGATACCCTGAGGGCCGGATCGGCCGGCCCCGGGAGATCGGAGGACGCCATGTCCGGAAAGAAGAAAAGGGGCTCCGCGAGGGCGGTCCCGAGGGCCTACGGAAGGCTCACGAGGCACGAGCGGGACACGGTCCAGAGGATGCTGGAGCGCAGGGCATCGTGCAGGGAGATCGCGAGGGAGCTGGGCAGGTCGCCCTCGACGGTGAGCGCGGAGGTGGCGTCGCACAGGTTCGTGACGGCGCCGAAGGCCAGGCGCGGCGAGCGCGTGGACGCCTCCGCCGACCTGTCGGCGGCCTGCCCGCGCCTGGCGGCGTGGCCGCGATGCTGCAACGGCTGCGGCCGGTACCGCGCGATCGGCTGCAAGCGCCGCCCCCACGTCTTCTACGAGGCCCGGGCCGCGCAGCTGTGCGCCGACTCGGTCCTTGTCTCGTCCAGGCGCGGGATAGACGCCGACGAGCCCGCCGCGGCGGCCAGGCTGGAGGCGATAAGGGACTGCCTGCGCCGGGGGCTGTCGCCCGAGCAGATGGCGGCGCGCAACGGCGGGCCCGTGGACCCGTCTCCCTCGACCATCTACCGCTGGGTCGCGGCGGGCTACGACGGCATGACCAACATGGAGCTCAGGCGCAAGGTCGGCTACAGGCCGAGGAGGCGCGCCGCGGGCCGGGCGGCGACCCGCCACTCCGCCCGCAGGTCATATGCCGCGTTCCTCGCCCTCGGGGAGGACGCGTGCGCCGCGGCCTGGGAGATGGACACCGTCGAGGGCGCCCGGGAGGACTCCGCCTGCCTGCTCACGCTGCTGCACCGCCCCAGCAGGCTGCAGCTCGCGCTGCCGCTGGCGGAGAAGACCGCCGGGCGCGTCGCGGCCGCCCTGGGCGGTATCAGGGAGGTCCTCGGCGCCGACGGCATGGGCAGGGTCTTCCGCGCCGTGCTCACCGACAACGGCACGGAGTTCTCCGACGAGCGGGCGATCGCGGACCTCGTCGGCGAGGGGCCGGGCGAGACGAGGCTGTTCTACTGCGACCCGAGGCGCAGCGACCAGAAGGGCGCCTGCGAGCGAAACCACGTCGAGATAAGGAAGCTGCTGCCCAAGGGCTCCGGGCTCAGGTTCGACCGGCTCGCCCCGGCGGACCTGGCGCTGGCCATGTCGCACGTGAACTCCGAGCCCCGCGGCGCGCTCGGCTTCTCGACGCCCGCGCGCGCCTTCAGGGCGATGCTCGGGGAGGACGCGGCGGCGCTGCTGGACGCCTACGGCGTGGAGGACGTGGCGCTCGGCGATCTCGACCTGACGCCGGGGCTCATCGAGAGGGCGCGCGCCGAGAGGGGCGATGCCCCGCTGGCCTAGGCTAGAAGGAAAAACGGAATAGACGGACCGACCGTCCGGCTGAGTCTGGGAAGAGGTGCCGGGCGGCGGGCGGAGCATGGCCACCGGACCTATCGAAACACATCTCCACCGTTCCTTCAACTGGGAAAATGCCGCCCCCGGGGGCCCGGATGGGGCCTCGGGGGCGTTCGGCTAGCTGCGGGAACGGCCTATCCGCTCAAAGTGTTCGGCTGAGATCGGAAATCAACCCGTCGATTTGAACCGTGTTGGGAATAAGCTCAGTCGTGCAGGCCCACCAGCCATTTTGCTGGGCAGCTCCCGCAAGATGGGCTGCTGCAGCGACGGTATCACAAATGGCAAACGAGCAGGCACCCGAACCGCACACGTCCACGGCAACGGTTCCCTCCTGTGCGCGCAGCCAGTCGAGAACCGCCTGGATCCGCGGCTCCATCTGCGCGGATATGACGCCCAGATTGTTATGAACGAGCGCATATGCCGCCTCGGCATCGCCGGCGCGTAAGACAGAAGCAATCGCATCGGGTTTTTCCGCGGGCACCGGGCTCTCATCAAATCGTCGATACGCTTCAACCGTTGAAACGCTCGTCTCGTGCGGTTTGACCAATACGACAGGTGTCGCCGGAAGCACAGGATACTCAGTGGCCAGCACATCTCCCCCGCCGACGTAGAGTGCGGGACTCGTGTGCAAAAAGAACGGCACGTCGGCGCCGATACCGCGAGCGATGTCATCGAGCGCGGGGTCGGCACGGTCGATACCCCACAGCTCGGCCAAGGCAACGATGACCGCAGCGGCATCCGTCGAGGGGCCTCCCAGGCCGGCGCACAGCGGGATACGCTTTTCGATCGTCACGCACACGTTGGCATCGCGACCGTAACGCTCGGCCATAGCGATTGCCGCCCGATAGGCCGTATTTTTTTGCATGGGAAAATCGGATGCCGGAACCGTCTGGACGGTCAACGCCTGCGCCGGCGTGACCGTCACGGCATCGGCTAGACCGACGGCTGCCATCAGGGAATCGACCCTGTGATAGCCGCGGGCGTCGCGCTCGGTATGAACCCCCAGATAGAGGTTAATCTTTGCCGGCGCGGTAAGGATGAGGGACCGATCGGTCACCGTTAGTGCTCCTCGAGCTGGTTGCCGAGCGGGGTAAAGATATGTTCGCCGCTCTCGGGGTCGAACAGTTCGACCTGGCCGGTAAGGACATCGATGTACTGGTAGGACTGACGCGATTTGCGGCCGCGACGCTCGTCAACCTCAACGATAAAGACAGCGGGGTGGACGCTCTTGATGGTGCCCATGCGCTCGATGACGCGGGTACGGCCCATGTTGGCCTTAACCTTGACGCGATCGCCCACCATATCGGTCAGCTTCTCGTGGATGTCGTCGACGTGATTGACTTCCATCTCTTCCATGAATAGGGCCTCCAGAGGGTGCAATTCAAAAAGGGGATAATACCCCTAAGATAGACAAAACTCTAATACTATAGCACCCTGTTGCAGCCATACGCAAGCAGCTAAAAAAGCCCGGTCCCAAATTGACTACTTACAGACTATCGGTGTCGAGGACGATGGTGAACGGACCGTCGTTGACCAGGTCGACCTTCATATCGGCGCCAAAGATACCGTGCGCCACATGCTCAACGTCCTGAGCGACGAGTGTCAAAAAGTACTCGTAAAGTTCGTTAGCGACATCGGGCGCGCCGGCGTCCGTAAACGACGGACGGCGGCCGTGGCGGCAGTCGGCAAACAGCGTGAACTGCGACACCACGAGCACCTCGCCGTCGACATCCGCCAGCGCCAAGTTGGTCTTGCCGTTCTCGTCCTCGTTGATACGCAGCCCGCGGAGCTTGCCCCACAGCTTGTCGGCTTCGGCGCGTGTGTCGCCGTGGCCCACGCCCAGCAGCACCAAGTAGCCGCGTCCAATACGGCCCACGCACTCGTCGTCGACTGTCACGCTGGCGTTGAGCACGCGCTGCACCACCGCACGCACGGTCTACTCCTCGCCCGTCAGCTTGGCGGACAGATGCTCGAGCGCATGGAAACGATGGCTGATGGCGTTCTTCTCGTCCGCCGTGAGCTCGGCCATGGTCTTGCCCGGCGTATCGACCGGCAGGAACAGCGGGTCGTAGCCAAAACCGTGTTCGCCGCGGCCCTCGTGCGCGATAACGCCTTCGCAGGCGCCCTCGCCATAGGTGACCAGACCGTCCGTATCGATAAGCGCGACGACGCTCATAAAGCGCGCGGTACGGTCCTCGTCTGCCACGCCTTCCAGGTTAACGAGAAGCTTGGCGTTGTTGGCGGCATCGTCGCCATGCACGCCCGCATAGCGCGCGCTATACACGCCCGGCTCGCCGTCCAACGCATCGACGACCAAGCCGGAGTCGTCGGCGATGGCCATAAGGCCCGTCTCCTCGACCGCAGCCTGCGCCTTGATGATGGCGTTCTCCAAAAACGTCGTGCCGTTTTCCTCGGGGTCCTCAAAATCGCCCAGCTGGCCGAGCGCCACAAAGCGCACCTCGGGCATGACCTTGCCCAAAATGGCCTCGATCTCGGTGAGCTTATGGGCGTTGCCGGTTGCCACGACGATGGTCGCCGCCGGGTCGAGGGTGTCGATGTCAATCTTCTCAAGTGCCATAGCTGGTCTCCTTTGTCTCTATAGCAATGCCGAGTTGAGGACGACGAGGACTTCGGCCTCTCTCCCGTCTCAATCAACGGCAGTCTTATACTTCGACGTTTTCCCAGATAAAACCTGCCAAAATAAACCTGTCCCTTTTTGGCAGGTTAGGCGAGGGCTTGGCGCTGAAGCTCGATGAGCTCGGCGATACCCTTATCGCCCAGGTCGAGCAGGGCGTTGAGACGCTTGCGGTCGAAGGGCGCCTGCTCGCCGGTACCCTGGAGTTCGATCATCTCACCAGAATCGGTGGCGACGAGGTTCATGTCGACCTCGGCGTGGCTGTCCTCGGAATAATCCAAGTCGAGCAGGGTGTTGCCGTCGACGACGCCCATGGAAATGGCGGCAACCTGGCCCGTGAGCGGGATGCGCTCGAGTTTGCCCGCCTCGACCCACATGGCAAGGGCGTCGTGCAGCGCCACCCAGGCGCCGGTAATGCTCGCCGTACGCGTGCCGCCATCGGCCTGGATCACATCGCAGTCGACGGTAACGGTGTACTCGCCGAGCGCCTTCATATTGACGACGGTACGCAGGCTGCGGCCGATAAGCCGCTCGATCTCCATGGAGCGGCCCTTGCGGTTGGCATGCTCGCGCTTGCAGCGTTTACCGGTCGAGGCCGGTAGCATCGCATATTCCGCCGTTACCCAGCCGGCCTTGGCGCCCTTGCGCCAACCAGGCACACCCTCCTCGATGGTGGCGGCGCACAGTACGCGCGTGTCGCCGAACTCAGCCAGGCACGAGCCGTGGGCGTGCTTCATGACGCCGCGGGTGAGCTTAACGGGGCGCAGCTCGTTGGCGGCGCGGCCGTTGGCGCGGTTAACCTGCATGTATTCCATGGAACTATCCTTTCGGCAAAAGATGTGGCGAAGCCTCCGGCGACATTGCGAGCCTAACCGAGTTCGTCGATATCGACATGCTCGATGCTTTTAAGCGGCTGGCCAAAGATAAAGCTACCCGCCACCGCAAACTCGGCAATGTTGTCAGACGTGGTGGCAAAGCGATGCTGTGGCTCGGCGGCATCGCCCGCCAGCTGCTCACGGCGCGCGAGGATATCGGTCAGCTCGCGGGTGGTCTCCTCGGCGGAGCTCACCACGCGCACCCCGGGTCCTAGCGCATGGCGGATGGGACCCACCAGCAGCGGGAAATGCGTGCAGCCGAGTACCACGGTATCGACGCCACGATCGTGCAGCGGCTCGACTGTGGTGCCGACCAGCGCGCGAACGGCTGGCGTATCAAAAATATCCTCGTTCTCGAGCCACTGCTCCTGCAGATGCGCGCCCGAGGCGAGCTCGTGCTCGACGACATCGACAAAGCTCGAAGCCGGGCAGCCATACACATCGACACCAGCATCCAAATCCTGGATGGCGCGCGTGTAGGCGCCCGAGCGAATGGTGAGGTTGGTAGCGAGCACGCCCACGCGGCGCGTACGCGTGCTGTTGATGGCGGCGCGTGCGCCCGGGGCGATCACGCCGATCACGGGAACGTCGAGCACTTGCTGAGCCAGACGCAAGGCCGCGGCGGTCGCCGTGTTACAGGCGATGACCATGATCTTAACGTCGTGCCTCGATAGCCAGCGGCCCGCCTGCAGCGCAAACGAGCGAACCTCGTCCTCGGTGCGGGTGCCATAAGGGCAGCGCTTAGTGTCACCGAAATAGTAGACGGACTCGTGCGGAAGCGCCGTTGCGATCGCGCGCGCGACCGTTAAGCCGCCCAGGCCCGAGTCGAACACGCCGATCGGACGCGTGTCCCCGGCCAGATTATCGATATCGGACATTACCTCACCAGATTCTCTCTCGAAAAATGCGACCATGCGTGATGCGTCGCGCTACGAACGGCCCGCGACCAACAGCTCGGCCGTTGCCACCCAACCGTCGACAATCTTGCCGCGCGTAATATAGGCATTGTCGCAGGCATCCAAGAACTCCGGGGCACCGGCGCTCGTCAGACCGTTCTCGACCAGGCAGAACATGCCAACATGGTCGGCCATGTAGAAGTCGGACTCGGAGTCGCCGAGCGCAAGCGTTTCCTCGCGCTCGATCCCCAGGTGCTCGCAGAAGCGCGCAATGGCAACGCCTTTGTTGAGACCCGCCGGATTGATGTTGAAGGCGCGGCCGTCCTCAACGCGATTAAGCTCGAGCGTCGTCGGCTTGGACAGGTGAGTCAGATGGCCGTTGCAAGCCCAGACCAGACCGCAGCCGGCCTCGTCCAGGATGGCCTGGACCTCATCGTCGGGCACATCGCCGCGCATGCCGACGGTGACCTCACGGTACTTGTAGCCGGTCGACATGTCGTTGTGGTATTCGATCTTGTGCGGCCAGCGGGCAAGGATCTTCTCGCACACGCCGGTCTGCTCAATCACCTGGTGCGGCGTGAGACCGCAGGCGGGGTCGTAGGGCATGTCGCCCGTCAGGTACTCCCAGTCGTTGACCTTGAGGTCGTACATGACCAGGCCGCCCATCTCGCCGATGTAGGAGTTGAGGCCGAGCACGCGGGCGTCCTCATGGATCATGGTGCGATTGCGACCCGAGGTGGGAACCACCTGGATGCCGGCACGGGCGAGCGCGACAACCGCCTCGACGAGCTTGGTCGAGGGATTGCCGTCGTTATCGCGCAGCACGCACGAGCCGGGGGCGAGCATCGTGGCGTCCAGATCGGTAAAGACATACTTGACCTTGGCAAGGCGCTCGCGCATCTCGCCCGAAAGCTCGGCAACGGTCGGCAGGATGTTGTGGGACATGGTCACTCCGTTTACATAGAAGGGGCTGGTCTAGGCGTCGTACGCCGCAAGGGTGCGCTTGAGAATCGAACCGTCGCGCTCACAAGGCTCGGGTCCGTTCTTGCGCAGCATACACTCTTCCTCGCCCTTACCGGTCACGATGACCACGGCAGGACGGACAGTTTCGCGCACGGCAGTCTCGATAGCGGCAACGCGATCAGTCACGATTTGCCAGTTATCATTTCCCTGCGCTTGAACGTTGCGCGCGATCTCGGCGCAGATGTCCTCGACATCCTCGGGGCCGGGGTCATCCTCGGTAATCACGATTCGGTCGGCATACTTGCCAGCGGCGATGCCCATCGTGGTGCGTCGATCGACACCCTTACCGCCCGTAGCGCCAAATACAACCGCCAGCTCGCGCTCGGGATAGTTCTCGCGCAAGTCGCGCAGGAGTGTCTCGAGGCTCATGCCGTTATGTGCAAAATCGACGATGCCCAGGATTTTGCCCGATACGGACGGATAGAGCTCCATACGACCGGGAACGAAAACGCCCTCAAAGCCATGGACGATACCCTCTTCGGAAATGCCCAGGGCCTCGGCGCAGGCAATAGCAGCAAGCGCGTTGGACACATTGAACTTAACCGGCGTGGGAATCACAATGTCACGCGTAAAACGGGGCGTGCGCACCGTTGCCACCACGCCGCAGTCGCCATTGCGAATCGCCAGCGCAAGCACGTCGGCACGCTCGTCGGTCAGGGAGAACGTCACCGTACGTTCGCAACGAGATGCCGCCTCGAGCACGCGATCGACCTTATCCATATCGAGATTGACCACGGCAAAACGGCTCTGCAAGAAGATTTTGAGCTTGCTGGCAAAGTAATCCTCGAGCGTCGGATGCTCAATCGGCGAAATGTGATCCTCGCCGATATTGGTAAAGGCGCCGACTTCAAAGTCAATCTTGCCCGTACGCTCGTATTTGAGGCCCTGACTCGATGCCTCCATAACCAGCCACGGGGCACCCGCCTCCGCAGCATGTGCGATGCGGGACTGCAGCAGGAAGGATTCGGGGGTCGTCAGCTTGGAAGGGCCCGTCTCGATGCCGTCGTCGAACTCAATGCCCGTATTAAGAGCGGGTCGATGACAGCCCGTAAGCTTGGCCTCGTTGGCGAGGATGCCGCGCAGATAAAAGCTGCAGGTCGACTTGCCCTTGGTGCCTGTAAAGGCGCAGACCTTCACCTTACCCGACGGGTGCCCATAAAAGGCATCTGCCACCACGGCGAGCGTGCGACGAATATCGCTCACAATCACCGCGGGAAGATCAACATCGTAATCGACCTCGGAAACGTAGGCCACGGCGCCATCGGCGATTGCCGAAAGCAGGTACTCGCGCTTAAACGCACGGCCTTTGCAGACAAACAACGTGCCCGGACGCACCTGGCGCGAGTCATCAGTCGCAAACTCAATGCGCTGGTCGCACGAAGCGCTCGGTCTGGAAACAACAAGGTCATCTTCCTCGAGCAACTCTATATAGCGCATCAGAGTTAGCTTCTCTTGTGTCGGGCTCGACATACAAAGACCTCTCTCGCTAAATTCAGCCTTAAAGGGCAGAAGACGTCCCGCGGCAGAAACGATGAAACATTCTGTATTATCAACCATCCTAATATGCCACCTGACCTTGCGCGCATCACAGCCTTCTAAAAAATTGCATGGACTGTGCCGTGGTCTAATAAATGGCAACGGTGTTCACTCCATGTAAAAACAAGGAAATCTGGGTGCTGTTCTTTAACATAGCGTTCGCAACCACGTCCCGCCGCTTCGTCTGAAGATCGGGACGTGGTTTTTTCGGTTCGCTCGGCGCTTATGCCCTATCACGAAACAAAAGATTGGCATGATAGTAAAGATTATTTGACATCAGCTGCCGCAATCCTTGCGGCAGTACACCTGAGCCGTCAGCAGAAAGGATCTTGCATGTGCGGTTTTGTCGGTTTTACCGGTACAGATGAACAGAGTGAGCTGGTTCTCACGGCCATGATGAATCGCATCATCCACCGTGGTCCCGATATGGGCGGCCAGCATATCGTCGACAACGTTGCCCTTGGCTTCCGTCGTCTTT
>USDE01000038.1 GCA_900553345.1 uncultured Collinsella sp. | reverse complement strand
CAGCACTGTCGCCAAATCAAGATTTCGATTGCTTGCGAGAAGTCGAGAATAGTCCTCGTTGAGTACTGTGCCGTACAGTGTTACGGCAACGCGTCCAACCTCAGATAGATCGTAGGTGGGCATTGGTAGCAGGCGGTTACGCTGAATATCGAAGACGTTGCGAATACCTATGGCGTTGCGGTCCATCATGCCCGTCTTATTCATGGCACTTGAAAGCAGGGGATTACGATAGTACGGCGGCTTGTAACCGCTCGCGAGCGCATTCTCTATCGTCCCGGGGATAAAAGCGCCCTCGTTCTTGAATACAAGCCTGTCCTCATATTCAAGAACGTTAATTTTCCCCGACATTCTAAAATCTTGGTGAGCTATGGCGTTGTGAAGAAGCTCTCGGATGACTTCGGGGCTGTAGCGATGTGCTTCGGTGGGGAACAATGTCTCTTCGCGGTCGAAGAACCGGTATTTTTCGTTTCTTATCTTTCCCAGAACGCGATCGACCTGCAGGATGAACGGCGGTTCAAAATGTTCATAGGCCATAGTGGAGCCGTCGCTTGCGTAGAGCGTCCAAGTAATGCGCGGTTCGATGCCACCCAGAAAGACGCTCGACTCCGGTTTGCCCAGAAGGACAAGCGCCGCATTGCTCACGTGGCCGTGGATCACAAGTGCCATTTTGCTGAGGATGGACGTTTTATCGAGGTTACGAACTGCAGGCTGACTTTCTCCGTATTTTTCGATGAATTTGGAGCACGCGAAGCTTACTGCCTCTGGATCGAGGTCATCGATGTTTGCCTCATAGGCAATTTGACGCGACCAGTCTGGCCGACTTTGCCCGTAGATGGCGTCGAGTTTGAACTTGGGCATTTCCACGAGGGACTCATTCTCGCGAGACCAAGGGATTCCATGCCAAGTCGTTGGCGTTGCAAAGCTGCCGGCCGGAATCTGGAATGCAACGATACGTTTGCCATCAACTTCAAACTCGTAGATCTCTTCGAAAGTCATGCCATTATTCGTGTGTTGGGCGATTTCATGTTTCAGGCGTCGCAGGCCAACGCTCGGCGTTTGGGATTCTTTGCGGTAGGCAGTTCCCTTTATCTGACGGTTGTCTGAAATGCCGAAGAAAAGCCATCCGCATTCTGCTTTGCGCAGATTTGCCTCATTGCTAAGCGCGGAGAAATACTTTCCAATGTCCTCAAAATCATAGTTTTGCTTTGCTGCTTTGTATTCGACGACCTCGGTCTCGACGTCGGTGATGATGCGCAGAAGCAAGGAGGGCATTTCACTTGTTTTCCGTATCATGGCACTCCATATAATGTAATTCGATTAGCAACTAATGTAATTATATCTTTCATTACATTAATTGTCGGCGTATAAGGACGTAAGTCGGTTGTACGCCCCAACGCTTCAATACATTCAACGTTCTTGCTAGCTATTGAATGCGAAGGCAACTGCCAGAGAAAGCGGCAAACAGCACAGCTTCCTCTAATGTAATTACACATGTAATTTCACATGCAACGGATGGGATTACATTAGTTCGCGGGGCTTTCGTTGCCCGCTATAGTCGTGTCCACTGTTCACCTCCCTTGCCCGCTCCGATCCCAATTCCAAAATGTTAGGTTAATGCCTACTGCCCATACTTGCACCCGCGCACGGTACAATGGTTGGGTTACGACCAACGTGCCAATAACCAAAAAGGAGCCGCTATGATCGATCGCTATACCCGCCCGGAGATGGGACACATCTTCTCCCTCGAGAACAAGTACGCCATTTGGCAGGAGATCGAGGTCCTGGCCTGCGAGGCCCAGGCGGAGCTCGGCAAGATCGGTATTTCCAAAGAAGAGGCCCAGTGGATTCGCGACCACGCCAACTTTGAGAAGGAGAAGGTTGACGAGATCGAGGAGGTCACGCGCCACGATGTCATCGCCTTCCTGACCAACATGAAGGAGTACATCGACGCCGACGTCCCCGAGGGCGAGCCCAAGCCCAGCCGCTGGGTTCACTACGGTATGACCAGCTCTGACCTGGGTGATACGGCTCTGTGCTACCAGCTCACTCAGGCTTGCGACCTTATCATCGAGGACGTCAAGAAGCTCGGCGAGATCTGCAAGCGCCGTGCCTTCGAGGAGCGCAACACGCTCTGCGCCGGCCGTACTCACGGTATTCACGCCGAGCCGATGACCTTCGGCATGAAGTTTGGCTCTTGGGCTTGGGAGCTCAAGCGCGATTTGGACCGTCTTGAGGATGCCCGCAAGAACGTCGCCTTCGGTGCCATCTCGGGCGCTGTCGGCACGTACAGCTCCATCGAGCCGTTCGTGGAGGAGTATGTCTGCGAGCACCTTGGTCTGGTTCACGATCCGCTGTCTACGCAGGTCATCAGCCGTGACCACCACGCCTACCTTGCCGGCGTGCTCGCTACCACGGCAGCTACCTGCGAGCGCATTGCGACCGAGGTTCGCAACCTGCAGAAGACCGATACGCTCGAGGCCGAGGAGCCGTTCCGCAAGGGTCAAAAGGGCAGCTCCGCCATGCCGCACAAGCGCAACCCCATCACCATGGAGAAGGTCTGCGGCCTTTCGCGCATCGTCAAGTCCAACGCCCAGGTCGCCTTCGACAACGTTGCCCTGTGGCACGAGCGCGACATTTCGCACTCCTCTGCCGAGCGCGTCGCCCAGGCCGATAGCTTCATCGCCCTTGACCACATGTTCCAGTGCCTCATCCGCGTCATCGACGGCCTGCAGCTGTACCCTGCCCGCATGATGGCCAATCTCAACAAGACCCGCGGCCTCATCTTCTCCTCCAAGGTGCTGCTGGCTCTCGTCGATACAGGCATCACCCGCGAGGATGCCTATGCCATCGTGCAGGAAAACGCCATGGCCACGTGGCACGAGGTGCAGGATTGCGTCTCCGGTCCTACCTTTAAGGAGCGCCTCGAGGCCGATCCGCGCTGCACCGTCAGCCAGGAGAAGCTCGACGAGATCTTTGACCCGTGGGACTTCCTCACCCGCATCGACACGGTCTTCGATCGCCTGGAGCAGCTCGAGTTCTAATTGACCGATCGGGGAGGTAGTCAAATCGATCAATTCTCCGCGGCCCTCGTTCGAGTGCGACTTTCCAACACAAGCCCCGCTCGCAGCTCGCTCTGCCAGCGGGGCTTGTGCATGAGCGCACCTAGAAAGCTGGACGTCAGCGATATATGCGCGTCAACTGTGCTGCTTGCCGATAATTTGAGACATCTGACAAACATTACCTTGCCGGTAACTGTCGGGGGGGGGTATCCTTAAGCCAATTTTAAGGTGTGGGAGAATGCTGCGTTTTTTCACGAGAGATTGGACTTAGGGGAATGAGAAAAGGGTTTTGGAGGATAGCCACAGGCGTCTGTGTTGCTTTAACGGCGGCAACGTTTGGGCTGACGGTGGCCGCTCCGCATGCGGATGCTGTCATGCTGGAGTCGCAGGACGGTTCCATGGGTGCATCGTTTCTCCCATACGATTCGTCTACAGGCGATGTGTGGTCAGAATTTGATGTCGCTGTTGGACAGACGGTGAAAGGAAGGCTTTCCTTTTTTAATAAAAATCACGAATGGGCGCACATTGACCCTAGCGATATCGATATCACATCGTCTGACGAGGATATCGCTAAGGTAAGTTATGAGTCACATAGTTGGGTATTGACAATTAGCCCCACCAAAGTTGGCACAACGACTATAACCCTGAAGAGCAAGACCGACGAGAGTTTAAACGGTTCTCTTAAGATTAAAAGTGTGGCTAAAGTCAATCCAATTAAGGTCAGTTTCGTTTCTTACGACCAATCTGGTGCGACAACAAACACCGCAACGCTGGGTTACACGGATGATTGTCCGCAAAAATGCGGGAACACGCATTATGCATTACTAGAGGGGAGAGTTGACGTTCGTCCCGTGGACGAGAGCCGTGCGGCCACATATTTTGTTATTAAGGAAGACCCCTCAAAGGATTCCAAAGTCCAGGCAAGGGTGAATTCGAATTATTCATCATATGGAACTTCCGAGCTAAGCGCTTCTTTGCAACTCGAGGCGTTGTCGAAAGATGCTAAAGAGGCCAAGGTTCTTGTCGACTATTGCAACGGTGAAGTTGAGACGAAGAAGCTATGTGATGTTGTAACCGAGAATCAGGAGCCCGGATTCAATGAGCGTGGGAACAAAAAGCAAAAGATGCTGGTTGGGGACAGCTATTATCTGACTGCCATTCTCAACGTTTCTCCAAATGAAGTACTGAAGGCATGCCAGCGCGCACATTGGGGTGCGGACTTTGGCGCTGTAACCTATTCTCTGGAAAGCAATGATGTCGTTGAGCTTATCGGTGGTGAAAACTCGTTTAAGGCAATAAAGCCTGGCACCGTTAAGGCTCATGCTCGTGATGGCCTTGGCAATGACCATCCCTTTGAGATAGAGGTTGTCGACCCTGCGGAAGTGAGCCTTTCGAAGGCTAAGTTTGTGTCGAGCGATTATACATTTCCCTGTGAGGTCAGTTCAGATAGTATATCCAAAGATTGGCTTTGGCTGGAATGTGACAGGGGGTTTGAATATCCAAAGGGCGTGCTGAGTAAAAGCGCTGAGGAATTGATGGACTCCTATGCCGGCGCAAAGTATTCTTTCACTTCAGATAATCCGGATGTCCTCGAGGTAAAAGGACCGATGTTTAGTGGTGGCAGTTACTTGGGGTATTTAGTGCCTCATAGTTACGGCGATGCAACGGTTTCAATGTACTTGGGTGGTCGTCTCTGCGACACGATGACCGTTCATGTTGTCAAGCCTGGCGAGGAGCCTGCAAAGACTGCGGTTTCCATTGCGGACAGCTACTCAACCTCCATGGATAAAGGCACGACTCAGCAGCTGAAGGCAAAGGTCTCCCCTGATGACAAGGCCAGCCAAGTTGTTTGGTCCTCTTCCAACGAGAGCGTCCTTACCGTCGACGCTAACGGTCTTGTTACCGCTGTCGGTGACGGTGATGCCACGATCACGGCAACGGTTGATGGGGTCTCTGCAACCACGGATGCGATTACGGTAACCACTCCGGTTGTAAAGGTGTCGGGCGTCAAGCTCAGCGCTTCAAACCTTAAGCTTGCTGTGGGCGGTGAGCCCTCGACGTTGACCGCAGCGGTTGAGCCCGATAATGCAACGAACAAGAACTTGTCCTGGTCGTCGAGCGATCCTACGGTCGCCACGGTTGCAGACGGCGTCGTGACCCCGGTCAAGGCAGGTGTTGCTACGATTACCGTCACCACTGAGGACGGAGAGCATAGCGCCACGTGCAAGGTGACGGTTATTCAGCCTGCTACGGGCATCACGCTCGATAAGCAGAAGGTCGTGCTTGTGGGCGCTGCAACCGAGCAGCTTAAGGCGGCGGTCGTTCCCGCGGAGGCTAACCAGACGATTGTCTGGAAGTCCAGCAACGAAAGTGTCGCTACAGTCGATCAAACCGGAAAGGTGGCGGCTGTCTCCAAGGGCGCCGCAACCATCACCGTTTCGACTGAAGACGGCACCTATTCTCAGGATTGCGCGGTGACCGTCTCTAATCCCGCAACGAACCTTACGGTCGACCAGAGCGTCCTCGGCCTCAAGAAGGGCGAAGAGGGCACCGTGAAGGTTTCTCTTGCTGGAACCCTTGCGGGTGAGGTCGACGAGACCAATCTTGCTCTGGATGACACGGGCGCTTCGAAGGCGTTTAAGGTTGTCGACAACGGTGATGGCTCCTACACCGTTACCGCCCTCAAGACCGGTTCTGGTTCTTTTGTCATCACTGCAGGGTCGCTCTCCCAGACCGTTTCGGTGACCGTGACCAATCCCGCCCAAAAGGTTGAGCTCAACAAGACGAGCCTGTCCTTTACCGTCGGTGATGCCTCCACAAAGCTCTCCGCAACGGTGAGTCCTGCCGATGCAGACGATACGACGGTGAGCTGGACCTCCAGCGACTCGTCGATCGCCACGGTCAAAGACGGCGTCGTGACGCCGCTTAAGGCCGGTACCGCCACGATTACCGCCACCTGTGGCGACAAAACCGCGACCTGCGCCGTTATCGTAGCGGCAAAGACCATTGCAGGCGTTGCGGGTAGCAACGGAACGGACGTTAGCGTAAGCGCCGAGAACAATGTCGCTGCCGGCATTGCCCAGAACAACAGCATCTCTCTTGTGGTCGAGGAACCGACGGATCTTACCGATGCCGCCAATGCTACGATTTCCGGCCTTGAGCAGGGGACTACCAAGGTTGCCGATAAGCTCGATATCAAGCTTCTCAAGGACGGCGAGGTTATCGAGGACTACGAAGGCATGTCCTTCATCGTCCGTGTCAAGATGACTGCCGCCATGAAGGCGCTCACCAATCTCAAGGTGCTCTACGTTGCCGAGGATGGTTCCACTCAGGCTATGGATACGTGGACCGAGGGCGACTACCTCTGCTTCCGCACGAGCCACTTCTCGACGTACGTGGTGACGGGCGAGGAGGCCAAGGGGGAGCCGGCTCAGCCTGCGCAGCCCGTGACGCCGTCCCAACCCGGTCAGCAGACGACGACCAAGGTAACCAAAACGTCCGCTAAGACTACTAAGGGTGCGCTCGCCAACACGGGCGACCAAACCCTTGCCGTCGCCTTTATTATGACCGTTGTCGGCGCTTCGCTGATTGCCTTCGCGCTTATGCGCAAACGTCTCGAGTGTTAGGGCGCCCTCTCGTTTAAGCGCGACCTTTCAGTCCAAGCCCCGTTGGTAACTCGTTTTACCAACGGGGCTTTTACGTTAAAGACTTCAGCCCGTGTGTCGCGTGCAGTGCGGCGCGTCGGAAACCGCCAGATACGCGGTCGGCGCCAACGGCCTGAACGAGGCAGCGGTCGGGGTGCATTCGGGAGCAGCTGAACTTCGAGTAGGGTTAACCTAATTCGACCGCTTGCGGATGCATTTCAACCTTTGGCGCCTTGCCCATCTTGGGTGAGGCGCTTTTTTATCGCCGCATCGGCCCCGGGTATAAAATGAAATCCGACTGCTGTTTCGATGAAGGGAGGCGCGTGCCCGGACGCATCAAGCGAGCCGCCATCGTCTCGTTTACGCTCATACTCCTTGTTGCCGTCTGTGCGGGCGCCCTGACGTATACCGTTCGAAGCAGTTCTTCCTCCTCGAATGAAGGCGACAAAGATCTCCCGGTACTCAAAATCGGCGTTACGGATAACGACCCCTATGTGTATGTCGATACCACGGGCGATTACGCCGGTATCGATATCGACATCGCCCGCGAGGCCTGCAGGCGCGCGGGGCTCAAGCCACAGTTTGTCGATATTGACTGGAACGATCGCGACCGGCTGCTCAAAAACGGTGATATCGATTGCCTGTGGTGTGATTATTCTCCCTGTTATCGCGAGGATAAGTATTACTGGACTGAGCCGTATTTGACCCTGACGGTTTCGGTCGCCGCCAAGAAAACGAGTGGCATCACGTCCTTGGCGCATCTCGATGGAAGCAAGACCATTGCGGTGATTGCGGGCTCGGTGAGCGAACGCCGATTGCTCGCAGGGGATCTGGAAATCTCGCCGGACGTGCAAATCAAATCGTATGGTTCTGCCGAGCTCTGTAAAGCCGCCCTCGCCAAAGGGTATGTCGACTGTTGGATGGCGGACGTTCAATCGCTTGATCGACTCGTCGCCCAGTATCCCGGCGTTTATCGTGTGTTTGCCGACAACGTTATGACGGTTGACCTGGGCGTTGCATTTGATGCTGCCTATGAGGGAGAGTGCGTCAAAAACCTCAATACCGCGCTGTTCGACATGGATCGAGACGGCACGATAGAGCGCATTGTGGACAATTACAAGGCAGGAGCGACGACGGGCGGGCAAGGAGCGGAATCATGACAAATGACAAGCACCGCTTGCGTCGAAAGACTCTGACCGTCATAGCTGTCGGCGTTATTGTCAGCGCTGTCTTATTAGGCCTGTTGTATGCGGTTGGAACCCATCGCTGCCTCGAAAAAACGCTTGGGTTTGGCCAAGAAACCATGGTGTTTTTGGAAAACGCTTGCGAAAAATATGACCGCTACGAACAGGGGAGAAAAACCGAGGAGACGCACGATTTGCTCGCCGCGGTCGAATCGTTTGCGACGTTCCTGTCCCCTGATCGCGTTGAGGTTAACAACGATCTTATCGAGCAATTTGTCCATGCCGAGAACCTTTCGGGGTTGATGGTCATGGACTCCGACGGTCATATGGCCGCCCACTACGACATCGATGGTCGCGATCCGCTCATGTTGTGGCGAGAGGAGCTGGCATGTTCGCCGGTCACATCGATGTATCAAGGTTCCAAAGTGTCCTACTCAACTGTCGTCGAGCGCCGTGGTGTTGTGTTTGCCGTCTGTGCTGTTCCGTATGGCGACGGCGTTGCCCTGGCATACCGCTCATTTGTTCCCGATACGGCGGATGACTATTCATATGCCATAGCCGATGTGCTTGCGAACAACACCTTCCACCAAAGTCCCATGGTGCTTGTTATGGAGGATGCGGAGATTGTCTCATCCAACAGTGCCGATGCCGATGTGTCGCTCGCCCGACTCCTCACCAGTACAGGAGTTGAGTGGAAAGAAGACGGCCTGACGCGCATCGAATATCGAGGAGACAAATGGTATGCCGTGCGTGCGGCATATAAGGACTACCGCCTGTTTGCGCTATATCCCAAATCTGAGGTCATGTCTGACAGGATTTCATTTGTCGCCGTCGGCGTCTTGGTGTGCCTTGCGTTTTGGGTCGTGGTACTGTTGGCTCGAAATATCGCTGACCACCGCAATTTGGTCGAAAAGGATAAACAGCTCGGCATTATCAATGCCATAAGCGCCATCTACGATTCGACCTTCCTTTTGCATCTTGACACCCTCGAGATCGAGGGAATCAATATGTCGCCGGCGATAGCGAAGATGTTTGCCGAGCATAGCGAGGCATATGACTTTATGGACACGGTCTGCCGGGATATCGTGAGCCCCGAAAGCCGCGAAGCGGTTGTGGGGCTCGTAGATATAAGTACGCTTCGTGAACGCATGGAGGGCGTACCGTACTTGGCTGCCGAGGTGCGAGATTGTCGAGGCACTTGGTACTCGCTACAGGTTGTCCCCCAGCATCGCGATGAGCAAGGCCGGTTGGATTCGGTCGTCGTGGCGACGCACAACATATCGATGGTCAAGCATGCCGAGGAGCTGTCATACCAAGATAAACTGACGGGGCTTCGCAACCGCAACTATCTGGAATCGCGTGGAGATAGCCTGGTAAACGAGGACTTGCCAGTGAGCGTGATTATGGTGGACTGTAATTATCTCAAGCGGACCAACGACATTTATGGTCACGAGATGGGGGATGAACTGCTGCGACGGACGGCGTCCGTGCTGCGGCGGGTGGCTGGTGCGGATTACCTGCCGATGCGTGTTGGTGGCGACGAGTTTTTGCTGGTTTGCCCCCATACTGACAACGAGTCTGCGCTCGGGCTGGAACAGGATCTTCGTCTCGGTCTTGCCGCGGTAAGCGATGAGACCCTGACGGTCAGCGCATCGATTGGCGTGGCGACCGTCGAGACGGCTGGAAATACGCTGGCCGATGTATATCGCGTCGCCGACCACAATATGTATCGGGAGAAGCGCATGGTCCACGTACAGGGTGCGGACTGCTAATCTTGCCCCCGCCAGTCCAAGCATCGTAGGATGTTGAATCGGTGCTTGCGATAATAAGTCGGTCCAGGCGGGGATAATAGACGTCTGAAATTTCTTTCTG
>USDE01000037.1 GCA_900553345.1 uncultured Collinsella sp. | reverse complement strand
GCGGATGAATGTGGGAGGTGTTCGGATGAAGTTGATAATCAAGGGACGCCAACGAATTTACAATCGAGGGCAAAAAGTTCTTGGTAAACCACGCGCGGCTATGATAGTATCTCTTTTGCCGAAAGGCGACGGGCGATTGGCTCAGGGGTAGAGCATATCCTTCACACGGATGGGGTCACAAGTTCGAATCTTGTATCGCCCACCATCAAAAGCACAGGTCAGAGGTGTTAAACTTCTGGCCTTTTCTTTTTGACAACAAGGGTGACACCAAAACTGACACCAAAAATAAATCGTAGTCGTATAAAGCGTCATTTCTTTACCGCACCCTTTTGCTGAAGCCATTGCATGTTTTGCATAAAACGCATGCGTATTTTCATTGAATTCCCCATGTGATCCGAGCACAAATGTGGAGATAGGGACCACATGCCCAAAGCGCCTTCCAGCGGATTTCTATCACACGGTGGTTTTTCGGCAGAACTCGTCAAGCTTTTGGTTTGCTTCCGGTACTTACCCGCATGATGTCCCGGTAGATAATCGGCCATGCCCGCAATCCGCACGATCAACGGCCGATACCAGGGGAGGCACAAATGGACGAAATCGTCTGCGCAAACACAGCATTCCGCTACTGGCGCTGCCCACCGCAGGTGCGCAACCTCTACCCGCACCTACCCAACTCCGAAGACGGCTGGCGAGCTCTATCCCAATCGCCCTTTGTAGTCGACGTCCTCAAGACGCCAATCATCACAGCAGCATCAACACGAAGCAACCTGCATTCTGAGACAAGACGGACCATCCGATGGAACAGCGCCTATACAGAGAAGGTTTCCATCGACACGGGTATGGGCTTTAGCGTCACTGACCCTCTTAATACGCTATTCACCATGACTCGAAGCGTGTCTTCATGCGACCTGGTTCTGGCTATGTACGAGTTCTGCGGATGGTTCTCGGTTTTTAAACCATCGCCCGCGGTCGACATAGCACTTGAGCAGACAAAATCAGAAGAAGAGCAGTACACCACAGAAAGTTTGTTTGAACTAGACGAAACTCAAGATGAGATCCCATGGAAGCGAGTCCATGCTCGGGCGCACCAGAAGGACAGCAAGAATGATCAAAGTGAGCAGCAGGATAACGGATCCGGAAATACAGCTAGCGGAAAGGGCACATCGCTCTGGATGAGAAAGCCTCTTATTGAAATAGAAGAACTGCATAGATTTGCAGCGAAGGTTAAAGGCGAGATGTGGGGAAAGAAATTCCACGAAGCCGCACGGCAGATAATGGGTATCGCTGCATCCCCGCTAGAAGTTGCTGGAATCATGTTACTGAGTCATCCGAGGCGTGCCGGCGGAGCGGAGTTTAAAAACATATTCGTCAACGACTTAACACCGCTGTCGAATTCAGCTCGGAAAATCGCAGGTCAGAAAATCTGTTACGGCGATATCGTCATCGTAAATCCAATAACAATGAAGGCTGTGATTATCGAACTTCAAGGAGAGGCTATCCATGGATCGGGCGCCGTGCTTGACCACGATGCCACCCGAATGACAGCATTGCAAAGCATGGGATACGACGTATTTCTTGTAACCCATGACATGCTCAATGATCACGATCAGCTTGATGCCATCATTCACAGTGTGTGTGAGCGATTAGAGTTGCGCTACAAGCCAAAAACCGAGGCGATGAGATGCGCTGAGACCAGATTGCGGGCCAACGTTCTGTGCAATTGGCTCGGTATTGGTAAGTAATAATGGCCAAGTGGGCATTTTTAATACTTTATATGCTGTCAGTAATTAAGTGCCATTTTAAAACCATGCCGGTTTACTACGTTGGATTGAGGGTGACTGAACACACTGATTTCGCCGCTCGTAAAACCGCAGGTAGATTGCCTGCCCGTTTTGCGAAAGTAGGCGTGAGGTCGGAAATCCGGGAATCGGCGTAGTAAACCGGTCTGTTTATGAAGCGACCAGCTGGGGCGAGCTACGCACGGTTCCGTAAATTGGCCCGAAGGCGTGCGGAAGGGCTCATGCCCACGGATGCACCGCGGATCGCTTTGGTCTGGCCGGCGGCGTCTGGGGCGACATGCCGAGCCCTGCAAAGGAAGGCGGCGGGCTTGCCGCCGCCCACGGGGCTCGCCCCGCGGGCTATGTCGGGCATCGTGTGTCTCTTTGGCCCCGCTCCCGTTCAACGCGCCGCAAAATATTTTCCAAAATTGTCCTTGCATCGCCGTCCGAGTTCCCGTATAGTACTTTTTCGCACGGGGGCGTAGCTCAGCTGGGAGAGCGCTTGACTGGCAGTCAAGAGGTCAGGGGTTCGATCCCCCTCGTCTCCACCCGAGCATTGAATGAGGCTCCAACGCAAGTTGGGGCCTTTTTTCATATAGGCACACAAGGTCAAAGGCGGCACCATGATCCTTCTGGTCGACAAGATCGAAAAAAGCTTCGGCGCGCGCGTCCTCTTTAGCGGCGCGTCCTTCCAGATCAACCCCGGCGAGCGCTTTGCGCTCGTGGGACCCAACGGCGCCGGCAAAACCACCATGCTCAAGATCATCATGGGCATCGACAGCCCCGACGCCGGCCAGGTCCAGTACGCCAAGGACTGCCAGGTGGGCTACCTAGAGCAGGAAACCAACCTGGAGCAAAAGGACACCACCATCCTCGCCGAGGTCATGGCCGCCGCCAAGGAAATCCGCCGCATGGGCAAGCGCGCCAACGAGCTGCAGGCCCAGATCACCGAGCTCTCCGAGCAGGGCAAGGACGTCGACGCACTCCTGAACGAGTACGGCCAGGTCCAGGACCGCTTTGAGCACCTGGGCGGCTATGAACTCGAGAGCAACGCCCGCAAGATCCTGTCCGGTCTGGGCTTTAAGGTCACCGACTTTGAGCGCCCGTGCTCCGAGTTCTCGGGCGGCTGGCAGATGCGCATCGCGCTGGCAAAGCTCTTCCTGCGCCATCCCGACCTGCTGCTGCTCGACGAGCCCACCAACCACTTGGACCTCGAAAGCGTCCAGTGGCTGCGCGGCTTTATCGCTAACTACGACGGCGCCGTACTCATCGTCAGTCACGACCGCGCCTTCATGGACGCCTGCGTCGACCACGTCGCCGCGCTCGAGAACCGCCGCGTGACCACCTACACCGGCAACTACAGCAGCTACCTCAAGCAGCGCGAGGATAATCTGGAGCAGATGCGCGCCAAGCGTGCCGCGCAGGAGCGCGACATCGCCCACATGCAGGTCTTCGTCGACAAGTTCCGCTACAAGCCCACCAAGGCCGCCCAGGCGCAGGAGCGCATCCGCAAGATCGAGCAGATCAAAAAGGAGCTCGTCATCCTGCCCGAGGGCCACAAGCACATCGACTTTAAGTTCCCCGACCCGCCGCGCTCCGGCGATATGGTCGTGAGCCTGGAGGGCGTCTCCAAGTCCTACGGCGACAAGCACATCTACAGCGACATCGACCTCAAACTCTACCGCGGCGAGCACGTGGCGCTCGTCGGTCCCAACGGCGCCGGCAAGTCCACCCTCATGAAGATCCTCGCCGGCCTGGAGCCGCCCACTACCGGCACGCGCGACCTGGGTACCAACGTGGGCATCGCCTACTATGCCCAGCATGCGCTCGAGGGCATGACCGAGTCCAACACCGTCTTGCAAGAGATCGACACTGTCACGCCCAAGTGGACCGTACCGCAGCAGCGCAGCCTGCTGGGCGCCTTCCTGTTTAGCGACAACGATTCCATCGAGAAGCAGGTTCGAGTCCTCTCCGGCGGCGAAAAGGCGCGTCTGGCTCTGGCCAAGATGCTCGTGGCGCCCGAGGCGCTCCTGTGCCTAGACGAGCCCACCAACCACTTGGACATCGACTCGGTGGACATGCTCGAGAACGCTCTGCAAAACTTCCCCGGTACCATTGTGCTGATCAGCCACGACGAGCACTTGGTGCGCGCTGTGGCCAACCGCATCATCGACATCCGCGACGGCAAGGTCACGGTCTACGATGGCGACTACGACTACTACCTCTTCAAACGCGAGGACCTCGCTGCCCGCGCCGCCGCCGAGGCAGCAGGGGAGAGCGCACCTGCCGCGGCCAAGTCCACCAAAGCCAACGCCGCCCAGGCCAGCAGCCCAGCCGCGGCTCCCAAGCCTGCCGAGGGCAAAAAGACCAAGGAGCAAAAGCGCGCCGAGGCCCAGGCCCGTGCCGCGCTCAACAAAAAGCTCAAGGGCGTGCGCAACCAGCTCAAGAAGATCGAGACAGAGCTGGACAAAAAGCGTGCCCGCTATGACGAGCTTATGGAATTGATGGCAAGCGAAGAGCTTTATGCCGATCAGGACAAGTTCAACGCCGCGCTGGGGGAATATAACGGCCTTAAGCAAGAGCTGCCCAAGCTCGAGGACGAATGGCTGGAGCTTTCCACCCAGATCGAAGAGGAGACCGCGCGTGAACTCTCGTAAAGCCACCGCCGTGGCGATGAGCATCATAGCCATCGCTTGTCGCATCTGCGGCATATTTATGAGCGCGATGACCGTGCTGCTGTGCTTTAGCGGCCTCACCGCCAAGCTGCAGATCGTGGGCTTTGTCGTTGAGCTTTCGCGCGCCCTGCCGAGCGCCATCGCCGGCTACGGCGTTATCACCTCGCCCTTTGGCGGTGTCTTCCGCTTGGATTACGCCATCGTGGCCGTCATCCTGTTTGTGGCCGACTACCTGCTTACGCGCGCCTCGCGCCGCGTCCGCTAGGGGAGTGACATGTCCAGCAGCTACCTCATGAACCTGCTCGCCAGCGCCGCCGCCGTCATCGTGGGCATCGTGATCCACGAGAGCGCGCACGCCGCCGCGGCCTGGGCACTCGGCGATAAGACGGCCCGTTCGCGCGGCCGCGTCTCGCTCAACCCGCTCAACCACATCGACCCGTTTGGCACCATTCTCTTGCCGCTGCTGATGCTCGCCGCCGGCGGCCCGGTGTTCGCCTTCGCCAAGCCCGTGCCCGTCTATCTCAACAACCTCAAGCACCCCAAGCGCGACGAGGTCCTGGTGAGCGTGGCCGGCCCCGCATCGAACATTGCGCTGGCATGCCTTGCGGCCGCTCTCATGCACGCGACATACGGCAACCTCTACACCAGCATGTCCTTTGCTGTGGCTTCCCAAATCATGAACTTCGGTGCCACCTTTATTGTGGTCAACCTGTCGCTCGCGTTCTTTAACCTCATTCCGATTCCGCCACTCGACGGCTCGTCGATCATCGTGCCGTTCCTCAAAGGCAAAGCGCTCTCTAACTACTACCGCCTGCAGCAATACGCCATGCCCATCCTCATCCTGGTGCTGTACCTGTTGCCTATGTGGACCGGCATCGACGTGATTGGACGGTATTTCGACGTTACCGTGTATCCGCTGGCCGAGTGGCTGCTCAACTTCGCAATCGCCGGCATCTAAGGTAAACTTACAGGTCGACCGTGCAAAACGGTCGCAACATGCACCCAAACCGCGCCGCGAAGGCGCCGTCAAAGGAGGTCGAAGATGTCGTATCGCGTGTCGACGCAGGTCTACAGCGGACCGTTCGACCTGCTGCTGCAGCTGGTAACCCGCCAAAAAGTTGATATCGGAGCCATCTCGATCAGCGAGGTGGCCGAGCAATACCTGGCCGAGGCCGAGCGCATCGAGGCGCTGGACCTGGACGTGGCGAGCGACTTTTTGCTGGTCGCGGCAACCCTTTTGGACATCAAGGCCGCCTCGCTGGTGCCCCAGGAGGCCCCGCGCAAGACAGACGACGATGACGAGGATGACGATGAGCTCGAGGAGCTCAGTGCGCTCGACGGCGACGCCCTGCGCGAGGTCCTGATCCAGCGTCTGATCGCCTACAAGCAGTTTAAGGGCGCGGCGGCAGCCCTTGGCGCGCGTATGCAGGCCGAGAGCCGCATGCATCCGCGCGTGGCCGGCCCCGACCCCGAGTTCCTAGGCCTTATGCCCGACTATCTGGCCGGCATTACCCTGCGCGGCCTCGCCGTCATCTGCGCCGACCTGGATGGCAAACGCCAGACCTTCCTGCTGGAGGCCGAGCACGTGGCACCGCATCGCGTGCCGCTCGACCTGACGGTGGCCTCGGTCGACCGCTTTACCATGGTACACCAAGCCTGCACCTTCCGCGAGCTGCTGGACGGCGACGCCACCACCGAGCAGCTCGTTGTCACCTTCCTGGCCATGCTAGAGCTTGCCAAGCGCGGCTCGCTTACGCTAAGCCAGGACGAGATCTTTGGAACCATTCAAATCAACCGCGTCGAGGGCGCCGAGGCATACGTGCCTGGCGAGGGCCCCGAGCTCACCGAATAGGAGCGGCAACCATGTCAACCCTTTCCACGCTGGAGGCAAACAGCCTCAAAGGCGCCCTCGAGGCGCTGCTGCTGGTGTCGAGCGACCCCGTCAGCGCACCCGCGCTGGCAGCTGCGCTGGATATCGCCCCGGGCGAGTGCGCGTCGCTTTTGGCCGAGCTCAAGGTTGAGTACGAAGAGGCCAACCGCGGCTTTCAGCTGCGCGAGGTCGCCGGTGGCTGGCGCCTGTTTACACACCCCGCCTACCATGATGTGGTCGAGGCCTACGTGCTGAGCTGGGACACGCAAAAGCTGTCTCAGGCGGCGCTTGAGACCCTGGCCGTCATCGCCTACCACCAGCCCGTCACGCGCGAGGTGGTCAAGGGCATCCGCGGCGTCAACTCCGACGGCGTCATCGCGTCGCTCGTGGATAAGGGCCTGGTGCGCGAACTCGGCCGCGACCCCGAGCGCGGTCAGGCCATCATCTACGGCACGACCAACGCCTTCTTGGAAAAGTTCGGCCTGCGCTCCACCCGGGACCTGCCCGATCTGGAGCAGTTTGCCCCCGACGAGCAGTCGCGCCAGTTTATCCGCGAGCGCCTGAGCGGCCGCAGCATTCAGTCCACGCTCGAGGAGCAGGCCGAGGACCTGGACGAAGAACGCGAACTGATCGATACCGATGTTGAGGACACCGCAGATGAGGAAATCCTGACCAGCGTTGATAGCTCGGAGGATTTACATGACGAGAACTAACAAAGCAGAGGAGACGCGCACCGCAAGCGCCACGGACACCGCAGCACCCGGCGCCCAGACCGTCTACCCGCACACCATGCGCCTACAGCGCTTTTTGGCGCGCGCGGGCGTGGCGAGCCGCCGCGGCTCGGAGGACCTGATGACCGCCGGCCGCGTGACCGTCAACGGCCAGGTCGCGACCGAACTCGGCACCAAGGTCGACGTCGACCGCGACCACATTGAGGTCGACGGCATGCCTGTCAAGCTCAACCAGGGCGCCGTGTACCTGATGCTCTACAAGCCGACCGGCTACCTCACCACCATGAGCGATCCGCAGGAACGCCCCTGCGTGGCTGACCTGGTCCCGCGCGACCGCTTTCCGGGGCTCTTCCCGGTGGGTCGCCTGGACCGCGACACCACAGGCCTTTTGCTCTTTACCACCGACGGCGACCTGTCCCAGGACCTGCTGCACCCCAGCAAGCACGTCTACAAGACCTACCAGGCGCTCGTGGACGGCGAACTGTCCGACCGCGATCTTACACCGCTGCGTCGCGGCATCGAGCTCGACGACGGCCTGTGCCAGCCGGCGATCTGCCGCGTCATCAGCGCGCGCGAGGCCGAGGCCGTGGCTCCGCAAGGCGTCAAGCCCGGCACCACCGCCGTGGAGGTCATCATCCGCGAGGGCCGCAAGAACCAGGTCAAGCGCATGCTGAGCAAAATCCACCACCCGGTGATCCGCCTGCACCGCTGCAACTTTGCCGGACTGGAGCTCAAGGACGTGGCCAAAGGCTCGTGGCGCGAGCTCACCGACCGCGAGGTGCAGATCCTCAAGGCCGGCGGCATCCCGCCCAAGCAGGCCAGCTCCAAGCGCGCCACCGCATCCGCGACTAACACCGCCAGCCGCACCCGCCATCACGGCAGCCACGGCTCCGCGCCCAAGCGCAACACCTACCGCGAGCGCTACACGGGCTAGCCAGCCCGCCAATCCGTAGCGCCTGCGTCCCATACCAGCACGTCAACCACCGAAAGGAAGCATTGCATGATCGTCGCCATCGACGGCCCCGCCGGTTCCGGCAAGTCCACCATCGCCAAGCTGATCGCCGGCTTTTGGGATGTGACCTCCGGCGCCATCACCCTGGGCGGGCAGGACTTGAATCGGGTCCCGCTGAAGCAACTCTACGACCAGGTGGCCTTTGTCTCCCAGGACAACTACCTCTTTGACGAGAGCATCCGGGAGAACATCCGCATGGGCCGCCCGGCGGCCACCGACGCAGAGGTGGAGGCCGTGGCAAAAGCCGCCGGGTGTGACGCCTTTATCCGCAGTCTGGAACACGGCTATGACACGGTGGTGGGCGGAGGCGGCGCCCATCTGTCCGGCGGCGAGCGCCAGCGTATCGCCATCGCCCGGGCCATGCTCAAGGACGCGCCCATTGTGGTGCTGGACGAGGCGACTGCCTACATAGACCCCGAGAACGAGGCCGTGGTCCAGCAGGCCGTGGGCAAGCTGGTGGCGGGAAAGACCGTACTGGTCATCGCCCACCGCCTCAGCACCATCACCGGCGCGGATCAGATCGTGGTAGTCAATGGCGGCCGCAGCCAGGATGTGGGCACCCACGGGGAACTTTTGAAGAACTGCCCGCTGTATCAGGAGATGTGGCGGGCGCATATGGGCGCAAAGGAGGGAGAGCAGGCATGATCGGTGTTTTGAAAAAAATCTGGGACTTTGCCGGAGAGGAGCAGGACAATATCCGGAAGTCCATGATTTTAGGTTTCTTTTACGCGGTGTTCCATATGTTCCAGATCGCGGCCATCTATGTGGTGGTGCTGGCCCTGGTGGGCGGCTCCACAGACTCCGCCCCGGCCTGGCAGGCGCTGGGGCTTCTGCTGGCCAGCATTCTGGGCCGGGCGGTCCTCAACCGCTTCAGCCAGCTCCAGCAGACCCACGCCGGCTACTTCATGGTGGCGAACAAGCGCATTTCCATTGGCGACAAGCTCAAGCGGGTCCCCATGGGCTATTTCAACGACCAGAGCTTGGGAGAACTCACCGGCATCACCACCACCGTTCTGGACGAGGTGGAGAGTACCGGCCCCATGGTGCTGGTCGGTATCCTGGGCGGCCTGATCAATTCCGCCGTCATGCTGCTGTGCGTCCTGTTCTGGGACTGGCGGATCGGCCTGCTGGCCCTGGCGGGGATGCTGGTGTATCTGGCCCTCCTCTCCGGAATGGAGAAGCAGTCCGCCAAGATTGCCCCCAAGCGCCAGCGGGACGAGGCCCGGCTGGTGGAGGCAGTGCTGGAGCAGCTCCAGGGCATGAGCGTCATCAAGTCCTTTAACCTGACCGGAAAGGGCGACAAGCGGGTGCGGCAGGCGCTGGAGGACAGCCGGGCGAACAATCTGGCGGTGGAGAAGCTGTTTACTCCCTATATCTGGGGCCAGGAGATGGTCCTCCACCTGTTCAGCGTTCTAATTCTGGCGGCGTCGGTGGGGCTGTGCCTGACGGGAGCTATGTCCCTCGCCAATGCGCTGATGGCGGTCATCGTCTCTTTCCTGATCTTCTCCCAGATCCAGTCCGCGGGCAGCGGCGTGTCCGCCCTGCGTCTGGTGGGCAGTTCCATCGACCACGCCAACCAGGTAGACGACATCCCGGAGATGGACCAGCGTGGCACGGCCATCCGTCCGGAGAGCCACGAGATTGTATTCGACCATGTGAACTTCTCCTATGGAAGCCGCCCCATCCTCAAGGATGTGTCACTGATCATCCCGGACCGGACCACCACCGCCATTGTGGGGCCCTCCGGCTCCGGCAAGACCACCCTCACCAGTCTTATGGCAAGGTTTT
>USDE01000036.1 GCA_900553345.1 uncultured Collinsella sp. | reverse complement strand
CGCGTGCTCAAGACACAGGCTCCTACAACGGCTCCGCGCTGGAGAGCGTATCACCTTGGTGAAGGGCGCGTGCTCAAGACTTGCCGTTCTTTCGACCCATGATCCAGAGCAGCGTATCGCCTTGGGGAAGGCCGCGTGCTCAAGAACAATGAATGGCACTCTGCTAGGGCACTTACAGCGTATCACCTTGGGGAAGGGCGCGTGCTCAAGACTGCGCGATGCAGCTTGCAATTATGCCCGTTAACGTATCGCCATGGGGAGCGTATATGGCATAGAGGCGAAGGTTCTCAACCGATTGCATTTATGGGTCTATGCGTTATAAAGGGCAACAAGGAATAAGCAAAAGCCCCACACGATTAAGCAAGAAATGTGCGGGGCAAGCAGCTGCTTTACTTGATGGGTGATTCTCGAACAACAAAGGGTGACATATCGTTGCTTAGTTTTCCAACGGTAGGACAACTTATTTTAATTCGAGTAAGCCTGTCTACAAAGGACCAGTTGGCGTTATCGATGTTGTAGCCACTAAACCGCCCCACAAAATCGCCGATTTGCACCAGATCGCCCAGATATATCTCCAGCGGCGGTTTCCAGGCTTTTCGGCCAGTATGCGCCTTCGCAATCCTGGGCACATACGTCCCATCCTTAAGTGCAGGAATATCCGCCTTGTAGACCGGGTCTGCGTACCAAGCGCCCTGTCCCTTCTTGGCCTCTGGGTCATGCCAGAGCCTCAAACACAGCATTTCGCTCACCTTGATGACCGACTTCTCGTCTGCCGACACAACGGCGTTGCCCATGACGATGTTCTTATCGGAGCTTGCCTTGCGAGCGAGGTCTTTACCCTGTGCGTTGACGCCGGCATAACGATAGACCGTCTGCTCGAACAACTCGCCCTTTCCCTTGCGCGGAACAAAGCGCGTGGGTACGACGAAATCGTGCGCCGCGCGCACTTCGTTCGCAAAGGTTTCCCAGGGCATAACACTTTCGAGAGCCTTCATGATGGCATCGCGGCGTTGGGTCTCGTTCATACCTCTGGTTATGCTCCAGTGTGTCTCTTGGTTGATTCGAGCGGTTTTAATCACGAGGCTTCGACTACATGCTGCAATCACACAAGCATCGGTGGCATGGTGACGATCGTCCGAGCGGTCTTTTTCGCCATTCGAACCAAAGTTAAGCCCCCACCTGCGACGCAGCCATGCGGTCGCTCTGCCAGTGGTAGGAACAACATGTGCCTTTGCGCCATCATCGGGGAACAGCAGACAGTCGGCGAGGTAAGCGCATACTTCTCGCGACATATAGGCGGTGTCGGTGAAGCTGCGTGCTAAGAATTCGCCTTCCTTGGTATCAAGGTCTTTTTCCAGCAGGAAGTTCTTTTTGCGACGGCTGAGTTTCTGGTTTTCCTGAACGCGACGTTCAAAAGCATCCCATGAAGGCGCACCGTCGTGGGACATCCATTCGTAAGGTGTCTGTTCGCGTTTATCCTGATTGCTTTTGGCGAGGACCAGGACTTTGTTGTTGCGTGAGTTTTCTCCCGTGCGAGAGAACGGCAGGATGTGGTCAATCTGCGTGTAGGTGTCGTCGCTAATTAGGCGATCGACTTCGATTTTAGCGCCCGTGTAAAGGTCGAAGCATTCCTGCTCTTCCCACAGGCGGTACTTCTCTATCTGTTTGCCCGTGACCTCATCTGCCGTGCAGCCACGCAGTTCAGCGATTTGCCCGGCAATGCGCTCGCGATTTTTCTCGTTCTTCTTATTGGCCTTGGCAATCTCGTCTTTTGCGCGCTGAGGCAACCTGAGCTCTCGATCAAGCTCAACGTGGATTTCGTTTGGCACGCCCCACTTGCGGCAGATGGCGTTGACCACTTTTCGCATTTGCGACATGGCGCGAATGACGACGGGATTGTTATTTGTTCGACCGGTACGTTTGATCCAGGTCTCATAGGGCATCAGGCGATCGGAGCGCTCGAGCTGAGCGCCAGCGATGCGAAGTCCCAGCAGGCCGCAGTCATTTTCGGCCTGCGTAAGGTTGAGGACCTCGGGCTCCTCGAGGCAATCGAGCAGCATGTCGAGTGCTTTTTTGGAACGGTTGCCATAGCCGTTAAGAGCTTTGGATGAATAGGGAAGCCTGCAAAGCGCCTCGATCTCTGCTTCCGAGAGCGGTAACCCCTGAAGCTGCTCTTGGAGTACGGGAAGGGCCGAGGAATATGCCACCGCCTCCATAACGGCATCGGCGAGATTGCGGTCATCGCGCAAACGCTGCAGGAGAATGGGGTTGGCTGCATTGAGAGTATTGCGGAGCACGCGCCATCCCTTGGGCTTGTACACCTCGCGCGTTTTTTCGTCGGCAGCTGGAACTCCCTTAAAGTAATCGCCGGAACTAAGGTCGAGCGCTTTTCTGAGGGCGCCGAATTTAACAGCACAATCTTTGTTGCCTCGAATTGGCTCGCACGAGAACAGGATTGCGATGCACTCATCGCGCTCCGTTGCGCTCAGGGCGCGAGAGGTCCCGTTTTCGTGGATGATGGTGATGTTGCCGAGTGCGCCATAGGCTGAAACGAGTTCGCTCGTAAGCGTGCAGCGTGCAGCTCGTTTTTCTGTTGGGAAGTATGAGCAGTGGCCAACGAGGTCATACGTGCGGCGGTCGAAGTCTTTGCGCGAACGCTCCCAATCGCAAACCTCGATATATGCGGCCTCAAATTCCGGCGAAGCGTATTTGGAGCCAAAGGAGCGTTGAGCATCAAATAGGATATGAGTTTCTTCGATAAGCTGGGCGTGCGTTACACACTTGTCGTAATTGCCGCCGCGATTGCGACTTTGAGGCTGCTGAGCGAGCCATTCGCCAACGGTGCGGCACGAGGTCTCCGCAATTGCTTCCTTGTTGGCCGCAAGGGCGGATAGAACCTTGCCGCCTTCGCTTGATTTATCCTGATTGCCTTCTCCGTGGGGGATGTATCCACGGCGCTTGCAGAGGGAGTAAAGGACTAGTGCCCACTCGCGATCGTTGAGCTGGCGGTCAAGACCATCAACGCGAAGCCTGAGTGGCTGCTTGTCGCCTTTTGTGGTGTGGAAGTACTCTTTGGTGGCGTCTTGGGGGATGAGGCCATAAGCCTTGAGGATTTGGAGACAGTGCTTCAAGCGCGCCTGGGTACGGTCAATGTTTCGACGGGTAGAGCGGAAGCCCCTGCGAATAACCGCAAGACTTTGGCCCGTTTTAGGATGAGTTGGAGAGTCAAATAATCTGACGCCCAAATCCAGGATTTCATGATTGGCTGTGTCGATAAGTGCGAATCCGCAGCTTGCAATTCCTGGATCCATGCCAAGCACAAGATGCCTGGGAAGTCCGAGCTTCCCAATTTCGCGATTGATGGTGATCTCCATGGAGCACCCCTCTCTAATAAGAACTCTAGAGAACAGTACCATCGCGTGAGGACATGGACCGAGCTTGTTAGCCGAGCGGTCATTTTGTTAGGCAAACGGAAACGATGTATACAGCCTTACATATTGGTTGCCGGATGATGCCGTTTGTTGAAAATGAATCCCGACCGAATCCCGCCCTGAGATTGAATGGCGGGACAGTTACGATGCCCGGCTTGCTTGCAGGTTTGTAGAGCTCCTTGCATTCCTTCTTAAAGTCGAACGCCATGTTGGCCGTCTTTCTGCGTATCGGCCTGCTTAGATAGCGGAATCATATTATAGAAACGAACAGCTGCTCGAATGATTTGGCTGACAGATTGAGATGCGTGCGTTGTGTTTGGCGGTCGGCCTGACCCCGCCGATGATGTCTCTGCCTCCCCGGCGCCTCATCTATAGCTGCCGTTTCCCCATATAAAACCTGCCAAAATAAACCTGTCCCTTTTTGGTCGGTGCGAAATGGGTAATACTAAAGAGTTATCCGACCAGATGGGAGCCGATTGATGGCCTATATCGAATTCAAAGACGTCGTCAAAGCATACGGCGAGGGCGACGCCCGCATTCATGCGCTCGACGGCGCGAGCTTTACCGTTGAGCGCGGCGAGCTCGCCATCATTCTGGGTGCTTCGGGTGCCGGCAAGACCACGGCGCTCAACATCCTGGGCGGCATGGATACGGCGACCTCCGGCACCGTGACGGTGGACGGGCGCGACGTGAGCTCCGCCAACGAGGCGCAGCTCGTGGAATACCGCCGCGCCGACGTCGGCTTTGTCTTCCAGTTCTACAATTTGGTCCCCAACTTGACGGCGCTTGAAAACGTTGAGCTCGCGGCACAGATCTGCCCCGATTCGCTCGATGCTGAACAGACGCTTCGCCAGGTTGGCCTGGGCGAGCGCCTCGCCAACTTCCCCGCGCAGCTTTCGGGCGGCGAGCAGCAGCGCGTGTCCATCGCCCGCGCACTGGCAAAGAACCCCAAGCTGCTCCTGTGCGACGAGCCCACGGGCGCGCTCGACTATAAAACCGGCAAGCAGATCCTGCAGCTGCTGCAGGATACCTGCCGCAAGCAGGGCATTACGGTCATCATCATCACGCACAACTCCGCGCTGGCGCCCATGGCCGATCGCCTGATCCGCTTTAAGAGCGGGCGCGTGGAGAGTGAAACGGTCCAGCAAAATCCCGTGCCGATCGAGACGATCGAGTGGTAACGCCCATGGACCAGGACCGCCAAAACAGCCAGCGCCGCGTCGCGCAGAACACGGAGCGCGAGCAGGATTTTACGACCTACCGTACCGCTCAAAGCTCAAACGATATGGTGCCGACGGTTTTTCGCCGCGGCATCTACCGCACAATCCGAGGCAGTCTTAAGCGCTTTTTGTCCATCGTGGTTATCACTGCGCTCGGCGTGAGCGTGATGTGCGGTCTTAAGGCGGGCTGCGATGATTTGTGCGATTCGGTCGACGCCTATTTTGACCAGCAGAATGTCTATGACATTAACGTGCAGTCGACCTATGGTCTTACGCGTGACGATCTTGCGGCTATCCAAGAGGTCGACGGCGTCGAGACGGCCGAGGGCATCTACACCGAGACCGCCTACACCGCCGTGGGCACAACGCGCGAGCGCGTGGTCGTGCAGAGCCTTTCCAAAGAGAACATCGATCAGCCGGTGCTCGTGAACGGCGATTTGCCCGAGAGCGCCGATGAGGTCGCGGTGACTTCGAAGTTCCTGAAGGCTTCGGGCAAAAAGCTCGGCGATACGGTGAGCTTTGCCGCCAATGACGCGAGCTCGTCGAACCAAAGCGCCAAGGATCAGTTTGCCGCAGGCGAGTACACCATTACGGCCGAGGTCCTCGATCCCACTGATGTGAGCTCCGACTCGACAGTCAACGCCTTTCGCGCTGCTTCGGCGGCGGACTATAAGTTCTATGTGAGCGAGGATGCCGCGACATCTTCTTCCTACTCCGCAGTCCACGTGATCGTCGAGGGAGCCAAGAGTCTTAACTCCTATTCAGATGCCTACACGACAAAGATCAACGAGGTCAAAGGCAACATCGAGAAGATCCGCGAGGAGCGTGAGAAGGCGCGCGTCCAGGAGTTGACGGTTGACACGCCGTCAAGCTTGGATACGGCCGAGCGTCAGGCCGCCATGCTCTTTGGGATCGAGCAGGATAACATCAACCGTATGGCCGAGGGCAGCGAGGAGCGCGTCCAGGCTCAGGCCGAGTTGGACCAGCGCCGCGCCGCCGCCGACCAGCATTTTGCCGATGCCCGCGCCGAGCTTTCCGATCTGGGCGAATGCACCTGGTACATTCAGGACCGCGGTAACATCGCAAGCTACTCGAGCGTCGAGAGCGACAGTTCTTCGATCGAGGCCATCGCCACGGTTTTCCCATTTATCTTCTTTGTCGTCGCTGTGCTCATCAGTCTTACCACCGCCACGCGCATGGTCGAGGAGGAGCGCACGCTTATTGGCCTGTACAAGGCGCTTGGCTATTCACGCGAGCGCATCCTGTCCAAATACGTGGACTATGCGCTGTGGGCATGTCTGATCGGCGGCGTCCTCGGCAACATCATCGGATTTGTGGGCCTGCCGCTGTTCCTGTTTACGGTGTTTGACGACATGTACTCGCTGCCCCAGATGCTGCTCTCGTACGACATCGTGTCCTCAATCGTCTCGGTGGCGCTGTTTGCCGTGGGCGTGGTGGGCGCTACGATTATCGCCTGCCGCCACGAGATGGCCGAGACCCCGGCCTCACTCATGCGTCCCAAGGCCCCACGCGCCGGCTCTCGCATCTTGCTTGAGCGCATCGGCTTTATCTGGCGCCGCATGGGCTTTTTGAACAAGGTGGCAGCACGTAACCTGTTCCGCTACAAAAAGCGCGCTTTTATGACCATCTTCGGTATCGCCGGCTGCACGGCGCTCGTGATCTGCGGTATGGGCATTCGCGACACGTCGGTGGCGCTTTCGCCCAAACAGTACGGGCATATCACGCGCTACGACCTGCTGGCGGTCGCCAATCCCGACGATTTTTCGCAGACGTGCGCGGCATTGGATGAGCGCAGCGCGGCCAATGATTTCAACGTGACCGTGACCTCGACCCTGCCGATTATGACCGACAACGTCACCTTTACATTCGGCGGCAAGAGCGAGACCGTGCAGCTGATCGTGGTGCCCGATGACCGCACGAGTGACTTGGGCGATTACGTGCGTCTGGAGGATGAGTCCAAAGAACCGCTGCCTTTGCGTGACGGAGACGTGTATCTGAGCAAAAGTTCACAGCTGGTGCTGGGGATTCAGCCGGGCGATACGGCTCACGTCCAGGATTCGTCGCTCAATGTTGCCAAGGTCAAAGTCAGCGACATTTCGCTTAACTATCTGGGCAACACGCTTTACATGACGCAGGGCACCTATGAGCGCGCGTTCGGTCGAAGCGCACGTCTTAACGGCGTCTTTGTGCTGCTTAAGGGTTCGTCGGCCGACCAGATTGAGTTTAGCAAGAATCTTAAGAGTGACGGTTGGCTTACGATTTCGAGTACGGCCGAGCATTGGGAAAACTATGAGGCGAACTTTACGATTATCAATTCGGTCGTGGTGCTCGTGACCTTTATGGCGGCGTGCCTATCGTTTGTGGTGGTGTTTACGCTGTCCAACACGAATATCTCCGAGCGCGAGCGCGAGCTGGCGACCATTAAGGTGTTGGGCTTCCGTCGCGGTGAGGTGCACCATTACGTCAACAAGGAGACGTTGATCCTCACGGCGATTGGCGCTGCGCTGGGCGTGCCGCTGGGCGGCTTGCTGGCCGAGAGTTTTACGTACATTTTGCAGATGCCGTCGCTGTACTTTGATGTCGAGGTCGAGCCGCTAAGCTACGTGCTCGCCGTGGTGCTTTCCTTTGGCTTTACGTTTATCGTCAACCTCGCCACCAATCGTACCCTCAACAAGATCGACATGGTCGGCGCCCTCAAGAGTGCCGAGTAACCTGTCCTGGGATTCAAGTTCTAGTGAGCTGCCGATGCGCCCGCAGCAGCATTTTTGCATAAACCGCCCCGCCAAATGCATACTTTGACGGGGCGGTTGCTTTTTGCCCACAGGTACCCCAGGGGGGCGTGCAAATTCCGGAGTATTCAGCATCCCGGGGTCCGCGGGCGCGGGGGCGGGGGTGCAAAACTGCGCTGAAAGCCCCGATTCTGAGCCCCAACGCCTCTAGAGCCGCTCGTTTTTTTACAGGATGCGGCCCATGGTGCCTGCCTTTCGCCCAAAATCCAGTATGCAGGCACCCTCGGCTGCTGAATACTCCCAAAAATGCACGCCGCATCCTACCCTAGGCACCCGTAGCTACTCTGCGGGTGCGTGGCCTGATAGTAAGTTGCGGTGGAATAGTTCCTGTTTGGCATAGCAGAGCCATGAAACAGGAACTATTCCACCGCAACATATTGAGAGGGCTCTTGGCTGTTATGTGTACTGACATTTGTCATGAAATGGCAGGTCATTAGGGGTTGCTACTCGTAGTTGCGGTAGGGTTGGGGCAGATTCTAACTAGAAATGGTGGTCGCTACCGGTTATTCTCGGCATACTCGGCTCATTCGATTACGGTCGCCACATGAAAGGAACCACTATGGATCTTGCGACGGCACAGCGTCTCGTCGATCGCCGCAAAGCTGCCGGTCTTTCCCAGGAGGCTCTTGCTGCCCAGTTGGGCGTAAGCCGCCAAGCTGTCAGCAAATGGGAACGCAGCGAATCCTCGCCCGATACCGATAACCTTATTGCGCTCGCCGCGCTGTATGACGTGTCACTGGATGAGCTGCTGTATGGAGAAGCGGTTTGTGATACCGATGACTCGGCAGACAGTGACTCTGGCGCAGACAATTTGGACGAGACTGAAGGCACCGAGTCTTCTACCGAGCACGTGGATCCTGACGGCAAGCCACTTGTCGACATTTCCCTTGCACGCGGCATTCACGTTGTCGACCCCAACAAAGGTGAAGAGGTTCATGTTGGTTGGAGCGGCATCCACGTGGCTAACGAGCGCAAGGGTGAAGAGGTCCATGTGGGGCCGGGCGGATTGCATATCGATACGCTAGAGGACGATGGACACAGCGTACATACCAATGCCGACGGCACCGTCACCATCGACGGCGAGACGTTTTCCAGCTGGAAAGAGGCACACGACAAGCTCGACCATCATGGCAAGCATTTCCACACCAAGATCGGTCGCGCATGGAACGAGTTTCCCTTTCCTGCACTTGTCGTCCTCGCCTATCTCGCGCTCGGCATCATCTGCGGCACGTGGGGTATGGGGCTCTTTCTGGTCTTTCTGATTCCCGTCTACGAGGCGATGGGCGACTTTATCGACCGACATCATCTCTCCAAGCTGATCGGCGTCGTCTGTGCAACAGCCGCCATTGCCTGGTTCCTCTATATGTGGCTTTGTTTGGCACAGCCCCATCCCGCATGGGTCATCCTCATCACGATTCCCTTCATAGAGGCACTCATGTGCTGGTGCCGAAAGCAATGGAAGCGCCGCAAACAAGCCTAAGCCGTTCCAACCCGTCAACAATGCTTGGCCAACGCCGCTCGCCCCTTCCAAGTTGCGGTGAAATACGGACCGTTGAGGACCTTGGAGCGTCTAACAGTCCCGATTTCACCGCAACTCACGAATGGACAGGGCAATTCCAACACGGGAACTGGCATTTAACTCGCCGCATGCCAAGAAAAAGGCCGATTTACTACGATGAACTCGATGAGGCCGACCACACCCATCTTTTTCAAAAATCGGCAAGCTTTCTACCTGCGGTTTTACTTTCACCCTTTTCGGCATGGTCGAAGGCATTCGAATCATCGTAGTAATTAGGCGCATTTTGTAGCAAACGGTTCATTCAAGCTCGAACTCGAAGACCGATGGTCCCCTCATCCACGGCTGTGAGCGAAAATACCAAATAGAATAAAAATCGAATGGCTAAGTCTGTTTGGTGAACGGAGGCAATATGGGCGAGGTAACTGAAAGCGACTGGAAGCTGTTTAAAGAGCTGCTCCCAAAATGGCAAGAAAGCTATATGGAAATGCTCATCGGCCAGTACATCGAGATACTGAACGGTGGCAGTGAAGCGTCCAGTAGATTTTGGGCGTTAGAAGAGCGTATCAATAGGGACAAGCTGTCCTCAGGAGTGCTTGTGAACGATATTCGCCGCAGCACCATGCGTTATGAGATAGCCAACTTGCTTTCCGATAACGTTATCACGCTCGACGACCTTGACGGTTTCACCGAAGACATTAAGGGCTACGCACGACGTTGCATCGGTCGGCAAGAACGCTGAGCGACATGCGCATCCACAGCCGCTGTACTGCATAAACCGCCCCGCCGGATGCATATTTCGGCTGGGTGGTTGCTTTTTGCCCACGGGTACCCCAGGGGGCGGCGTGCAAATCCCGGAGTATTCAGCATCCCGGAGTCCGCGGGCGCGGGAATGGGTGCACAAAACCGCGTTGAAAGCCTTGATTATGAGCCCTCGGCACCTCAAGGAGGTAGCGCGCAGAGATGTGGTGTAAGAGGCGGGGCATGCCCCGCCTCTTCTCTTT
>USDE01000035.1 GCA_900553345.1 uncultured Collinsella sp. | reverse complement strand
CCGCGCTGTTCGCGGTCCTGCCCGATTCCGAGCTCGAGGATGCTGTTGCCGCCATGGTCGACGCCATCAGCGAGGTTCGCGATGGCGAGGTCACCCGTGCCGTGCGCGATTCCAGCGCCTCTGATGGTTCTCCGATTCACTCCGGTGATGTCATGGGTATCATCGCCGGCTCCATCGACGTGGTCGGCTCCGACGTGAAGCAGGTCACGCTCGACTGTATCAACCGCATGCAGGAGGAAGAGGAGGGCGACGCGCTGACGATTCTGGCCGGCGAGGAGCTGTCCGATGAGGCCTTCCAGGAGATCGTCGACGCTATCGAGGAGGCTCAGCCCGACCTGGAGATCGATGCCCATCGTGGCGAGCAGCCGCTCTATCCCGTGATTTTCTCGATCGAGTAGGCATCTGCCCATGTCCGAGCTGTGCTCCGTGCCGCGCGTCTCGGAGCGCTTTGCCCAGAGCAATGCGTTCGACGAGGATATCGCGCGACTCAAATATGTTTCGGGTAAACGTGAGGAGGCCCTTCGCCGTCTGGGAATTCGGACGGTGGGGGACCTCCTTCTCCATATCCCTCACCGCTATCTCGACTTTACGCGCTCCTGGTCCATCGAGATGGCTCCCATCGGGACCGTGTGCACGATTGTCGCCACGGTCGATCGCATTGTTCAAAAGCAGCCTCGCCCGCGTATGCAGGTGACCGAGGTCTCGCTGGTGGACGAGACGGGCGTGCTGCAAGTCGCCTTTTTCCGTCAGCCATGGATTGCCCAGCAGTTTAAGCAGGGAGACCGCCTGGCCGTGATGGGTAAGGTCGAGTTTGCCTACGGCTTTAAGCAGATGGCCTCGCCGCATTTCGAAAAGCTCGAGGACGGGCGTGCCGCGGGCACCATTCTGCCGGTCCATTACGTGAGCGATGGCGTGAGCCAGGCGTGGATGCGCCGCATCGTTAGCGGCGCACTCGAGGTCGTCGGCAATCCCTTCGACCCGATTCCCGCACGCTTGCGCGTCAAGCGCCGCCTGATGAGCAATGCCCGTGCGCTGCGCTCAATTCATTTTCCATCGAGTATGGCCGAGCGCGATATCGCGCGCGCACGGCTTGCCTACGAGGAGTGCCTCTACCTTCAGCTGGCGCTGCGCCTGCGCAACGACGGCGGCTTGGTCGAAGTCGCTCCCTACGCCCACGCCGCGGGTGAGCACCTGGCGGCGCTCAGGGAAGCCCTGCCGTTTTCGCTGAGCGACGAGCAGGAGGCCGCGTTCCAAGACATCCTGCACGACATGTGCGATGGCGGGCGCGTGATGAACCGCCTGCTACTGGGCGACGTCGGTACCGGCAAGACGGCCGTCGCCGCCTGCGCGCTGGCTGTCGCGGCCGATTCGGGCACTCAGTCCTGCGTTATGGCGCCTACGGGCGTGCTGGCGCGCCAATATGCCGATAAGACCGGCCCCTTGCTCTCCCAGGCTGGCGTGTCTTGGGCGCTCCTGACGGGTGCCACGCCGGCGGCCGAGCGCGAGCAGATCCATACGCAGCTGGAATCGGGCGAGCTCGACGTCCTCTTTGGAACCCACGCGGTCCTTTCGGACAACGTGGCGTTTAAGCATCTGTCGCTTGTCGTCATCGACGAGCAGCACCGCTTTGGTGTGGGCCAGCGCAATGCTCTGCGTGCCAAGGGCCCGGGTGCCGACCTTCTCGTTATGACGGCCACGCCGATCCCGCGCACGTTGGCGCTCTCGGTCTACGGCGACCTGGACACGAGCATCATCCGCCATCGACCTGTTCCGGGGGCGGGCGTTACGACGCGCGTGCTCACCGAGTCGAGCCGCGATTTGGCTTACGGTGCCATCCGCGAGGCGCATGAAAAGGGCCAGCAGGCTTACGTGATCTGCCCGCTTGTGGAGCCGAGTGACTCGGCCGATGAGCTGGAAGACGTACCCGGTATCGCCCGCGACGACGAGGGCCGCGTGACCGTGCCTGTACCGCTGCACGATACGGCAACCGAGCTCGAACGACTGCGTCTGGCCCTGCCGGGACTTACCATTGAGCGCCTTCACGGCCGCATGTCGGCGGGGGAGAAGGACCGCGTGATTGATGCCTTCAAGCGCGGAGAGATCGACGTGCTCGTATCGACCACGGTGGTCGAGGTGGGCGTCGACGTGCCCAACGCCACCGTCATGGTCATCGAGAACGGTGAGCGCTTTGGCTTGGCGGCCCTGCACCAGTTGCGCGGTCGCGTGGGCCGCGGCAGCGTGTCGGGCACCTGCCTGGTCATGACGCACTCCAAGGGCAACGGCGGCGCATCCGCGGCGCAAGACCGTCTCCAGTCGCTCGAAAAGACCTCGGATGGCTTTACGCTCGCCCAGATGGACCTGCGTCTGCGCCACGAGGGCGAGATCCTGGGCTACCGTCAGCATGGCGGTGTGACCCTGCGCTTTGTGGACCTGGACGCCGACGAGGATCTTATCGAATGGGCCCATTTGGACGCGGTCGAGCTCTTGCGGTATGCTTGCAACCTTGACTCCGTGGCGACGCGTCCCTTGCGCGATGCAGTCGCCACGCGTTATCGACATATCTTTAAGGAGGTCAGCGGAGGATGAGAATCATCGGCGGTGAATGGCGCGGCCGCAAGATCGAAGAGCCGCGTGGGCGCGATGTCACCCGTCCCACGACCGATCGCGTGCGCGAGGCATGTGCATCCATGGTCATGTCAGCGTTCGATTTCGATCTGGACGAGGTCCGCGTGCTGGACGCCTTTGGCGGCTCCGGCGCCCTGGGAATCGAGATGCTCTCGCGTGGCGCCCGCTCGCTCACCACGTTCGAGATCGATCGCAATGCCGCCCGTCTGATCACCAAGAATATCGAGTCGCTGTGCCGCGACCGCTCGCGTTGGCGTGTCGTTACCGGCGATGTGTTGGCGAGCGCCTCGCGCGGCCGTGTGCCGGGTGGTCCCTTTGACCTGATCTTGCTCGACCCGCCCTATGCCTTTGGCGCCGAGCCGGTCGAGGAGCTGCTGCAAAATCTTTCCCAGCAGGGACTGCTGGCGCCCGGGGCCTTTGCCCTTTTTGAGCATGCCGCAGCCGATGCAGGTGCTCATCCGGCTTGTTTTAAGACCGTGCGAGAGAAGCGCTACGGCATTACCTCGGTTGACTTGCTGCGCTGGGTGGCCGAGGACGAGAACGATCATGCTGACGAGAACGAAAATGACGAGGATGCGCCTTCGGAGGACACCCATGAATGACACCATCAACCGCGTGATCGTCCCGGGCACCTTCGATCCCATCACCTTTGGCCACATCGACGTGATTCGCCGAGCCCGCCGCATCTTTCCCAGCGTGATCGTTGCCGTGGCCGAATCGCAGGGTAAAAACGGCGTGGGTACCACCTTTATGCTCGACGAGCGCGTGGCGCTGGCCCGCGAGGCCCTCGGCGATTTGGACGGCATCGAGGTACTGCCTTTCACCGGCCTGCTGGTCGACTTTGCACGTGAACAGGGGGCAGGTGCCGTCGTTAAGGGTCTGCGCGCCATGACCGACTTTGAATACGAGCTGCAGCAGGCCGACCTCAACTATCGTCTGGATAATGAGCTGGAGTCCATCTTTGTCATGAGTGCTCCGCAGTACGGCTATATCTCGAGTTCGGTGGTGCGCCAGATCGCATCGCTTGGCAGTGATGTGTCGACGTTTGTGCCGCCTAACGTGGTCGAAGCGCTCAAACATCGCTTTTCGTGACGTTTTTTATTGCCTGGTGGCATGTGGTAAACTAACACGATGATATGTTACCTATGAAAGGAGACCGGATGCCGGGCGAGAATTTTCCTGGCGACAGGATCGTGAGTCTTGTCGACGAGCTCGAGGGGCTCATCGAAGAGGCTAAGACGCCGTTCGGCAAGAACGCCCAGATGAAGGTTATCGACGCCGACGTCTTCTTTAACATCCTCGATGAGATCCGCATGAGCTATCCCGAGGAGTGGCAGAAGTCCCGCCGTATCCTCAAAGAGCGCGAGGAGCTTATGGCCTCCGCCGCCGCTCAGGCCGATTCCATCATTGCCGATGCTCAGCAGCAGGCGCTCACCATTGCCGGTGAGCAGGAGATCGTCCGCTTAGCCCAGCAGCAGGCCGACGACATCCGCGACCGTGCCCAGCAGTACGAGCGCGAGACGCGTTATGCCGCCGAGGATTACGCCGAGCAGGTCTTTACGCACCTCGAGGAGAACCTTAAGAGTCTGACCGGCACCGTCACTCGTTGCCGTCAGCAGCTCAACGAGGGCGCCGCCCAGCAGAACGGTCAGTGGTAATGGCTGAGTTCCCGAGCGTAACCGTCGATCTTTCCGAGCAGCTCGAGTTTCCCGGAGACTCTTATCCGCTGACCGGCAAGGTCGATGTCGCCACCTACACGGTGGGCGAGAAGGAGTACCAGCTGCAGGACGGCATTTCCTACGACGTGGTCTTTACCAACGCCGGTACCGGTGTTCTGCTTTCGGGCATGGTCCGCGCTCACGCCACCGGCGAGTGCGATCGCTGCCTGGAGCCCGCATCGTTTGATATCGCAGGCGAGATCGAGGAGTTCTACCTCTTTAACGAGCCCGAGGACCCCGAGGCCTACGAAGACGGCTACGAGTTGCTGGGCGAGGATCGCATTGTCGATCTGGGCGAGCCCATCAACGACGCGGTCGTCATGGACACGCCGTTCGTTGTCCTGTGCAAGCCCGATTGCCGCGGCCTTTGCCCCACCTGCGGCATCAATCTCAACGTCGAGCAATGCGATTGCGCCGCCAAGGCGGAGGCCGAATGGGCCGCTGCCACGGAAAATCCATTTGCAGCATTGAAGAATCTCAAGCTTGACGAGTAAAACTGTGGTAGTATCGCTACTTGCGCGTAATCGCCACACTGGATAGTTCATAAGGAAGGTCACTATGCCCGTACCTAAACAAAAGCAGGGTCGTATTCGCACCCATACCCGTCGTTCCGCCAACATGAAGATCTCGGCTGCGGCTCAGTCCACGTGCCCCCGTTGCGGCGCTGTCAAGCTCCCGCATCACGTGTGCCCCAGCTGCGGTTTCTACAAGGACCGCGAGGTTATCGTTACCGAGTAACTGTATACTCTGGATGCGATGCCGTTCCAACTGGAACCACAATGGCCGGCTCAATGAGTCGGCCATTTTTGTATAAGGAGTATATGAAATGAGTAACGTTCGCGTTTGTGTAGACGTTGTGGGCGGAGACGAGAAGCCCCAGGTTGTCCTCGATGGTATCGAGGCTGCGCTTACGGCAGATCCTGAGATCGAGGTCTTGGCCGTCGGTCCCGCCGAAATCGTCAACCCCTTTGCCGCAGCGCATGCCCGCGTGGAGGCCTTGGAGGCCCCCGACGTCATCAGCATGGAGGACGATCCCATCCGCGCTGTGATGACCAAGCGCAAGTCCTCGATTGTGCTTGCGTGCCGTGCCATTAAGAAGGGCAATGCGGACGCGTTTTTCTCGGCCGGCTCGACCGGTGCCATGACCGCTGCCGCCACGGCCTACGTCACGCCGTTTAGGTATTTGGCAGAGGGCAAGAAGCAGCCGGTCCGTCCGTGCCTGACCAACGCACTGCCTAATCGCGCCGGCGGCCTGACGGTGCTGTGCGACATGGGCGCCAACCCCGATGTCGAGGTCGACGACATGGTGCGTTTTGCCCAGATGGGTGCTGCCTATGCTCGCGTGGTTTTGGGCATCGAGCATCCTCGCGTGGGTCTGCTTGCCAACGGCACCGAGGACGAGAAGGGCTCCAACTTTACCAAGGCGTGCTTCCCTGCCATGAAGGCCGCCGTTCCCGGCTTTGTGGGCAATTGCGAGGGCACCGACCTGACCTCGGGTAACTTTGACGTCGTCGTTGCCGATGGCATGTCGGGCAACATCGCGCTCAAGGCGACCGAGGGCGCCGCCAAGTTTTTGCTTCAAGAGCTCAAGGGTGCCTTTATGGCTTCGCTCGGTACCAAGATCGCCGCGCTGCTCATCAAAAAGCAGATGCGTGAGATCAAGGCAAAGCTCTCGGGCGACGCCAAGGGCGGCGCGATCCTGCTGGGCCTGCGCGGCGTCGTGTTGATCGGCCACGGTGCCACGTCGGTCGAGGCCGTCAAGAACGGTACGCTTGCCGCGGCTCAGGCCGTGCGCGCCGGGCTTGTCGAGAACGTCGCCAACTCTATGGATGGCATCGTTTTGTAGGAGCGAGTTAGAGCGCTGTTATGTGCCTCGCGGCCTGTGTCGTGGGGTAGAATCAAAACCGTGTCTTGGTGCTGCACTTGCGGCGCCAGCGCGTTGATGTTCACGCAATACGAGAGGAAGCGCTATGGACCGCTCCGAAATCTTCGATAAGATCGCCGAAGTCGCCGCTGACGTGCTGGGTGTCGATGTCGCCGACATTAGCGACGAGACCACTTTTGACGATCTCGATGCCGATTCGCTCGAGCGTCTGCAGCTGGTGACGGCCATCGAGGACGAGTTCGACCTCGAAATCGATGACGAGACCCTGCTGTCGCTCAACTCTGTCGCCGACGCCGTCGACGCGATCGAAAACGCCAAGGAGGCCTAAGTCTTGGCTTTGTCTGAACGACTCACGCGCGCCCAGGAGATCCTGGGCCATGAGTTCAATAATAAGGTGCTGCTGCGCGCGGCGCTCACGCATCCCTCGGCCGTCGAAGGTCAGCCGGTCTCTGCCAGCTATGAGCGCCTTGAGTTTTTGGGCGATTCCATTTTGGGTGCCGTCGTGGCCCGTTCGCTCTTTGAGTCCTATCCGGAGTTTGACGAGGGCAAGCTCACGCGTCTGAAGGTCTCCCTTGTCTCGGGCGCCACGCTGTCCGAGGTGTCGCACGAGCTGGGTATCGACGACATCATCATCTTTGGCGCCTCCGAGACCGGTACCGGCGCCCGCGGCCTGCACTCGGCGCTCGAGAACGTCTACGAGTCGCTCGTGGGCGCGCTGTATCTGGATGCCGGTTGGGATGCTGCGGCGGAGTTTATCCACCGTACGCTTAAGCCGCACCTGGCCACCGAGCGTGCCGAGCACCCCGCGAACCCCAAGTCGTTCTTGCAGGAGTGCGTGCAGGCAGACGGCCACGAGCCTCCCGCGTATAAGCTGGTCGGCTCCGAGGGCCCCGCGCATGCGCCCACCTTTACCGCCGTGGTGCTCATTGACGGTATTCGCCAGGGCCGCGGCACCGGTTCCTCCAAGAAGGAGGCCGAGGGAGCCGCTGCACTCGAGGCACTCGACCGCATGGGCTACACCACCAACGGCGTGATTCTCAACAAGAAGCCTGTTTAAGCGAGGAACCGTGTATCTCAAGTCCCTCACGCTCAAAGGGTTCAAGTCGTTTGCCGACCGCGCCCATATGTCATTTGAGCCGGGCCTGACCGTCATCGTCGGTCCCAACGGCTCGGGAAAATCGAACATCTCCGACTCGATTCTGTGGGTCCTGGGCGAGCAGAGCGCCAAGCAGCTGCGCGGTCAGGCCATGGAGGATGTCATCTTCTCGGGCTCGTCGGCGCGCAAGCCGGTGGGTGTTGCCGAGGTTACGCTGGTGCTCGATAACTCGGACCATATGCTGCCCGTCGACTTTGACGAGGTCGCCATTACCCGTCGCATGTACCGCTCGGGCGAAAGCGAGTACCTCATCAACTCGAGCCCGTGCCGCCTGATGGACATTCAGGACATCCTGCACGATTCGGGCCTGGGCAAGGATACACATTCCATCATCAGCCAGGGCAAGCTCGACGCCATTTTGCAGAGCCGCCCCGAGGAGCGCCGCGCCCTGATCGAGGAGGCTGCCGGCATCTCCAAGCACAAGCGCCGCAAGGAGCGTGCGCTCAAAAAGATTAAATCGATGGACGAGCACCTGACCCGTGCCCGCGACATCAATAAGGAGATCGCCCGCCAGCTGCGGCCGCTGGAGCGTCAGGTCGATCGCGCGCGCAAGTACAAAGAGCTGTCCTCGCGTGCGAACGAGCTTACGCAGATGCTGGCCGTCGACGAGCTTCGTTCGCTGCAGTCGCAGTGGAACGACCTGGAGAGCCGCTCCAAGGAGGGCGCTGCCGAGCTTGAGCTTGCGCAATACCGCTTGGGCGAAAAGGAGCGCGAGCTCGAGAAGCTCCAGGTCATGCTCGAGGAAAAGGGCCTGTTTGTGGGTGATCTGGGCGAGCAGCGCCGTCATATGCAAGACGTGGTCGGCCGCATCAACTCCGACATGCGCCTACTCGAGGAAAAGGGCCACAACATGGTGTCGCGCCTGTCCGACATGCGCGGCCAGATCTCGAGCTCTGAGCATCAGCGTCGTCGCGTTGTCGAGGAGCTCGAGGATGCGCGTGCCCAGCTTGAGGAAGTGACCGGTGCGCACATGCAGGCCCAGGACGACGTTGATGCCGCCGGTCCTGCCGCCGCCCAGCTCCACGAGCGTCGCGTGGCGCTCGACAATCAGATTTCGCAGCTCACGCGCGAGCAGCGCGATGTGCAGCGTGTGGCCGATAACGCCGCGCTCGAGCTCGCCAAGGTGAAGGACTCGCTGAGCAACGCCGAGGTCGAGGACAACATGTACGCCTCGCGCCTGGAGCAGATCGACGAACAGCTCGAGGAGGTCACGGCATCGCTTGATAGCCGCCGCAACCGTGCTGAGGAGCTCGAAGGCGCGCTCGATCAGGCTCGCCAAGCCCAGGTCGATGCGCGCGAGGCTAGCGAGGTCGCCCGTGCGGCGTTGAAGGACTTGCGTAATCGTGAGAGTGAGGCGCGCAACAAGCTGTCCGAGGTTCGCTCGGAACTTGCCAGCCAAAAGAAGCTTGATGCCCGCATGGCCGACAGCTCGCCGCTGGTGAGCCGTCTGATGGGCGCGATGGGCGATGATGTCTCGGGTCGTCTGGGCGACGTGCTCGAGGCTCCTCGTGAGCTCGAGGGCCTGGTCGAGCAGCTGCTTGCCGGCGATATCGATGCCCTGCTGTTTGATGACGCCGCCACGCTTGAGCGTGCCGGTCGTGCGGCTCTGGACCAAAAGAAGGCCTCGGGCGAGGCACTGCTGGTGGCGAGCAGTGTGAGCAGCTCTGCTGCTGCTAAGGGTGCTGCCGGTTCTCGTCTGGTCGATCGCCTGTCCGTGCGCGCCGGGTATGGCCCGGTTGTCGAGGCCCTGCTCGGCGGCTATTACGTGGTCGATGACTTGTCTGCCGCGCTGACGGCACCAGTCGTTGACGGCGTGACCTATGTGACTCCCGATGGCGCCCGCGTGAGCTGTGGCGGCCTGGTGCGCGTGGGGCTCGATGCCGGCGAGGCTTCGGGTGCTCTGGAGCGCAAGCGTCGCATTCGCGAGTTAGAGGGCCTGGAGCCCGATCTGGCTGCCGTGTTTGAACATGTGTCGGATCAGGTCGTCGAGGCCAATGCGGCCCTCGAGGAGGCGCGTGCCGCCGAGGGCGATGCCGCCGGCGAGATTGCCCGTCTTGAGGGCGAGCGCCGCTCGCTGCTTTCCGAGATCGGCCGCTTGGAGCAGAGTGCCAACAATGCCGAGGTCGAGCGCGTGCGCATCTCCAAGCGCCGCGAGAAGGCCGCCGAGGCCGTTCGCGCTGCGCGTCCACGCGTTGACGAGCTCACCCGTTCGCGCGACGAGGCCCGTGCGCAGGCAAGCGACCTGGGTCTCCAGATTGCCGAAGCCAACGACGAGCTCGATCGCGTGCGCCGTGACGATTCCGAGGCAGCCGGCAAGCTCGCCGATGCCAAGGTCCGCCTGGCTCAGACGAGCGAGCGCCTGCGTTCGCTGAAGGGCCGTGTGCCCGACCTGGAGCATCGCCTGGAGGGCATCGACCGCCGTATCCGCGGAACACGCCAGGCCTCGCGCTCGCTCGAGTTGCTGCGCCTGCGCGTCGACCCCATGCACGAGCGCTATTCGGCCCTGCTGGAGCGCGCGTCGGATTGGGCCGCGCGCCTGCGTGACCAGGCTTCGCTCGAGGAGGCGGACTCGGCCTCGCTCAAGAAGACTATCGAGGACGCCAAGGCCGAGG
>USDE01000034.1 GCA_900553345.1 uncultured Collinsella sp. | reverse complement strand
GGGGATTGACGCACGCGTCGAATTTGGCATGCTGGCGTTTAAGGCTCCGGTGGCTCGCGAGGGCCTGGTCGCGGACTGGGTTACCGTACCCGGGCGTTTGCCGCTGGGCGGGGGACGCATGCTGGTCGCAGAGCTGATGGCCGTTGAGCCGGGATGCGATATCGTGCGCCGCGCCCGTGAGCTTGCGGCTGCCGGGGAAGTGGCAGCTTTGGTAGACGCGGCTGCCCTGGGTTTTGCCGACAGCGATAGTGAGCGGATCCTGGCGGGCTCGCGTGGCGAGATCCCTGCCGAGGCGCGATTGGCGCGCCTGTGGGTGGACGGTCCCGCACCGGGAGACGTGATGTGCCCGTTAGGAATGAGTGGCCGAAGCAAGAAGGTATCCGACTTGCTAGGAGAGGCTCGCATTCCCGTTTCCGAGCGCGCCGGCGTGCCCATGGTGAGGACGGCGCCGGGGGGTGCCGTGGTGTGGGTTGCCGGAGTTCGCGCGGACGAGCGTTTTAAGTGCACGGCGGCGACGCGCGTGGCCTATCTGCTTCGTGTGGTCGATGCGGATTAGCCCCTCGCACCAGCTTTTCTGTGCGGCGTTGACGGTATTCCCGCGCTGATGGTGCGCGGGCTGGAAAATATACCCCGTGCGCTGCTAGAATGTGTAGTTCGCGTCCATACGGCGGTGTGTGGGCGATTAAGCACAAGAAAGGGTTGTCATGGCTTCTCAACATCCGGATATCGAGAAGGTTCTGTTTACGCGGGAGGATATCGACGGTATCGTTTCTCGCCTGGGCGAGGAGATTACGCGCGACTACGCTGGTAAGGATCTGGTGCTGATCGCGGTTCTGCGCGGCGCCGTTGTCTTTATGGGCGACCTGATGCGCAAGATTGAGCTGCCGACCAACATCGATTTCATGGCTGTTTCGAGCTATGGCGACGGTGTGAAGTCTTCAGGCATCGTGCGTATCATTAAGGACCTGGATATCGACATCCGTGGTCGCGACGTGCTGATCGTTGAGGACATTCTGGACTCGGGCCTGACCCTCAAGTACCTGATGAAGAACCTCGAGAGCCGCAAGCCCGCTTCGCTGGAGGTCGCTGCCTTCCTGTGGAAGGACGTTGAGAACCGTACCTCGGCCATCACGCCCAAGTATGTTGGAACCCATTGCCCCGATGCCTTTGTGGTGGGCTACGGCCTCGACTATGCCGAGCGCTATCGCAACCTTCCGTATCTGGGCATTTTGAAACCGGAGGTTTATTCGTAAGATGCCCGACGACCGTAACGACAACAATTCCCAGACTCCCCGGGAGCCTAAGATCCCGGGGATGCCCGGAGGCAAGAAGCCCACGCGTACGGGCTGGCTGTATTTTCTTTTGGCTTGCGCGCTTCTGGGCTATGCCTTCTTTAATATGGGCTCCGGTTTTGCCAGCTCCAGCAATACCGTTAAGCTCGCGACGAGCGAGATGGTCAGCGCCATTAAGCAGGATCGCGTCGAAGATTTGACCTATACGGTTCAAGACGGAAGCGTGGCGGGTCATTACTGGAAGACAAAAAAGGACAAGGGCGATACGAGCGAGCTCAAGAGCTTTTCCTCGACCTATGTCGGCTCCGATTCGCTTGCCGAGCTTATGGCGGAGCACCCCGACACCAAGTATATCGTCAACACCAACGACCCCGATTTTTGGGGCGACTTGGCGATGAGCGTGCTGCCGACGATCGCCCTGATCGCCATCATGTTCTACTTTATGCGCCAGATGATGGGCGCCAATAACAGGAACATGCAGTTTGGCAAGACCAATGCCAAGACCAACGAGGCTACGCGTCCCAAGGTTAAGTTCGAGGACGTGGCCGGCGTGGACGAGGCCGTCGAGGAGCTCGAGGAGATCCGCGACTTCCTAAGCGATCCGGACCGCTATCGCAAACTGGGTGCCAAGATCCCGCGCGGCGTTTTGCTGGTGGGCCCTCCGGGTACCGGTAAGACGCTGCTGGCCAAGGCCGTTGCCGGCGAGGCGGGCGTGCCGTTCTTTAGCATCTCTGGTTCTGACTTTGTCGAGATGTTCGTGGGTGTCGGTGCCAGCCGCGTGCGCGACCTCTTTAAGGAGGCCAAGTCTCAGGCTCCGTCGATCATCTTTATTGACGAGATCGATGCCGTGGGACGTCAGCGCGGAGCCGGTCTGGGCGGCGGCCACGACGAGCGCGAGCAGACGCTCAACCAGCTGCTGGTCGAGATGGATGGTTTTGAGGAAAGCGAGTCGGTCATCCTGATCGCAGCAACCAATCGTCCCGATATTCTGGACCCGGCATTGCTGCGCCCCGGTCGTTTTGACCGCCAGGTCACGGTCGACCGTCCGGACGTAAAGGGCCGCGAGCAGATCTTGCGCGTGCATGCCGAGAACAAGCCGATGGACGAGGACGTTAAGTTTGAGAAGCTCGCCCAGATGACCGTTGGCTTTACCGGTGCCGATTTGGCGAACCTGCTCAATGAGTCTGCGCTGCTGGCCGCTCGCCGTCATCGTTCCGTGATCTCGATGGACGAGGTCGAGGAGTCGATGGAGCGCGTGATTGCCGGACCGCAACGCAAGGGTCGCGTGATGACCGAAGCCGAGCGCACCACGATTGCCTACCACGAGAGCGGTCACGCCCTGGTGGGTCACATCTTGGAGCACTCCGACCCGGTTCATAAGATTTCGATTGTCAGCCGCGGCCAGGCTCTGGGCTACACGTTGCAGCTTTCACAGGAGGATCACTTCCTCAAGACCAAGAACGAGATGCTCGACGAGCTCGCCGTGTTCTTGGGCGGCCGCGTTGCCGAGGAGCTCATGTGCGATGACATCACGTCGGGCGCGAGCAACGACCTGGAGCGCGCGACCAAGATGGCACGCGAGATGGTTACGCGTTTGGGCATGAGCGAGGAGCTGGGCACGCAGGTGTTTGGCGAGGCACAGCATCAGGTGTTCCTTGGTCGCGATTACGCCGATCACCAGGATTACTCCGAGGAGACGGCACGCCGCATCGATATCGAGGTTCAGCGCATCATGCGCGAAGCCCATCGCCGTGCGGTCGAGATTCTGGATGCCCGTCGCGATCAACTCGATCTGATGGCGAAGGTGCTGCTTGAGCGCGAGACCGTCGAGGGCGATGCCGTGAACGCCCTGCTCGACAACGAGTGGGATGCCTACCTTGAGCGCGAGGGCGATATCCTGGCGGCCAAGGAGGAGCGCAATGCCAAGGCGGCCGGCATGCCGACCAAAAAGCGCATGCCTCGTATGAGCGAGGAGGAGCTGGCGGCTGATGCCGCAGCTTTTGCGCAGGCGGCCATGCAGGAGGATGCCGAAGCCGCATCCGATGTTGATGGCGATAGCCATGTCGTCAACGCCGATGCCGACACCGACAAATAGTCCTTCTAACGAAAGCCTCCGCGGGGAAACCTGCGGAGGCCTTTTCTTTTGAGCGATATGGGGCCATCTGTTGATTGGGGACAGACTTAAATGAGCGTTTTCACGCATTTAAGTCTGTCCCCAATCAACACCCAATTAACATTGCTGCGGCACTTTGCTCGACTAAAGCGTACAATAGCGCCTATGCGAAAGGGGAACAGATGATCAACGAAACTATGTATGCTCGCGGTGCGGAAAGCTCCATCATCCGTGAGATCTTTAGCTATGGTCTTGAGCGCAAGGCACAGATCGGTGCGGAAAACGTATTCGATTTTTCGCTGGGCAACCCGAGTGTTCCGGCGCCCGCTGCCGTGGCGGAGTCCATTAAGAAGGCCTTGGAGCTGCCGAGTGACCAGCTGCACGGCTACACTCCCGCACCGGGCCTGCCGCAATGTCGAGCAGCTGTCGCCGAATCGCTCAACCGTCGCTTTGGCACGAGCTATGAGGGCAAGGACGTCTTTATGACGGTGGGTGCCGCGGCTTCGCTCACCTGCACGCTCAACGCCGTTACGAACCCGGGCGATGAGGTTGTTGTTATCGCCCCGTACTTCCCGGAGTATCGCGTGTGGATTGAGAAGGCCGGCTGCACGTGTGTCGAGGCGCTCGCCGATGAAGACACGTTTCAGCTGAGCGTGGACAACGTGCTCAAGGCGATCAGCGAAAAGACGGCGGCCGTCATCATCGACTCGCCCAACAACCCGACCGGTGCCGTATATACGCGCGACACGCTGACGCGACTGGCCAATGTTCTGCGCGAGGCCAACGCTCGGCGTGATCCCGAGAATCCGATTATGCTCATCTCGGATGAGCCGTACCGCGAGATCGTGTACGGTGCCGAGGTGCCTTGGGTGCCCTCGATCTACGAGAACACCGTGGTGTGCTACTCGTATTCTAAGTCGCTGTCGCTGCCGGGTGAGCGCGTTGGCTGGATCTTGGTTCCCAACACCAATCCGCAGGCTGCGCGTCTGATGCCGGCTGTTGCGGGTGCTGCCCGTACGCTGGGTTTTGTATGTGCACCGGCGCTCTTCCAGCGCGTGATTATCGATTGCATCGATGAGCCGAGCGATATCGAGGCCTATGCTCGCAACCGCACGGCGCTTACCGACGCCTTGGCGGACTACGGCTATACCTATGTTGAGCCGGACGGTGCTTTCTACCTGTGGGTGAAGGCACTCGAGCCCGATGCGAATGCGTTTTGCGAGCGCGCAAAGAAGTATGAGTTGCTTGCGGTTCCCTCGGACAGCTTTGGTATGCCGGGCTGGTTCCGCCTGGGCTATTGCGTGAGTTACGAAACGATCATCAATTCGCTACCCGCTTGGAAACAGTTGGCGGACGAGTATCGTTAAAAGTAAAGCGCTCTGCCTACAATGTTTTACGTGAAACGGGGTTTGGTGTTAAGCCGGACCCCGTTGTCATGGACGTTGTGTCGTTGGGATGGAGTGGTTTTACGACTATCGAAGGCTATGCGTACAATGAATATAAGCGACGGCCATGCCAGATAAGGAGACCCGATGCCCTACCTGCTTTCTTGTGACATTCATACCCATACGATGTTCTCTGCGCATGCATATTCGACCATTGAGGAGAATGTGTACTGGGCGGCAGAGCGTGGTCTGCAGGTGCTCGGATCTGCCGACCATCTGAGCTCTATGGTTACGGCTTGCCCTAATGACCTGCGCAGTTATCAGTTCTTTATCAACCAGAATATCTGGCCGCGCATTTGGAGCGGCGTGCTGGTGTTGCGTGGTGCCGAGGCCGATATCGTTTCACTGGACGGAAGCCTGTTTGGCGAGGACACTCCTGTCACGCTCAATATCGCCGGCGATTCGTACAGCCGCCCGCATTCGCTGTTCGATTTGGTTACGCGCAATTTGGATTATTTGGTGGCAAGCGTGCATAATCCGCAGCTCGCTGAAGGCGCGACGCTGGCCCAGACGACCGAGATGTATATCAATGCCCTGGAGCACCCCAAGGTGTTCATGCTGGGCCACGCGGGTCGCGCCGGTGTTCCCTTTGATATCGATGAGGTGCTGTTGGCGGCCAAGGCCAAGCACAAGATCATCGAGATCAACAACCACAGTCTTGAGCATGGCACGGATGCCGAGCATTGGAACGTATGCCGCAAGATCGCCGAGCGCTGCGCCGAGCTGGGCGTGGGCATTGGCGTGTCGACCGATGCCCACATTGGCATGGCCATTGGCAAGCTCGATCACGCGCGTAAGATGCTCGACGAGATTCACTTCCCGCTGGACCTGATCGTGACGCGCGACCGCGAGACGCTGCTGCGCGAGATGGCTGCAGCCGGCATGTGCGACCTGCGCAAGGGGATGTAGCTGAGTTTATAAACCAAGCGAAGGGGGCGGTCCAGGCGGGCCGCCCCCTTTCTTGTGCCGGACAATTAGCGGCGTTCGAGGACCGCTACGGTTTCGGTGTGGTCGGTGTGGGGGAACATGTCGACGGGCGTGATCTTGAGCAGGCGATAGCCTCCGTCGAGGAGCTGGTGCAGGTCGCGCTCTTGGGTCACGGGGTTGCAGCTGATATAGGTGATGCGGCGCGGCTTAAGTGCGCAGGCAGCTTCGAGGAACTCGGGGGTGGAGCCGGCGCGCGGCGGGTCGATGGAAAGGACGTCGACGCGCTCGTTGTTGTCGGCGGCATCTAGGATGTAATCGGTGGCATCGTCGGCCATAAACCAGGCGCTGCGGGTAAGACCGTTGAGCTCGGCATTGCGGCGCGCGTCGGCAATGCCCGCCGGGTTGCGCTCCACGCCGAGCAGCATGATGCCGATGCCCTTGCTCTGGGCATCTTTAGCTGCGCAAAGACCGATGGTGCCGCTGCCGCAGTAGGCATCCATAAGCACATCGCCCTGGCGCAGGTCCATGCCGTCGATAGCGAGCTGATAGAGCAATTCGGTCTGCTGCGGGTTGGTCTGGTAGAACGCGGTAGGGGAGATGTCGAACTCGCAGCCGAGTAGCTGGTCGCGCATGCATTCGGCGCCATAAACGATACGGGTTTCCTCACCGAGGATGGCGTTGCCAGGGCGCCCGTTGATGTTTTGGGCGACGGTGACGATGCGCGGATCGAGTGCAGCGACGGCCTCAAAGAATTCCTGTGCATGCGGTAGGTCGCGCTGGGCGGTCACGAGGGTGACCATGATTTGGTCGGTGCGCCAGCCGCAGCGAACGACGGCATAGCGAAGCAGTCCGAGATGCTTGTCCTCGTTAAAGGCGGGAATGTGCAGGCGCTCGGCCTCACGCGCGATGCCGTTGAGGATCTGTCGGGCGCCCGGTGCCTCGACGGGGCATTCAGGAACAGCAACGATTCTGTGCGTGCCACGTTCAAAAAAGCCGCAGCGGACAGCGCCCTCTTTACCGGGGGCAAAGGGAGTGGCGGCCTTATGGCGAAAACCGCGCGGAGCAGGATATTTGCCCGGGTCGCCCAGGGTGACGCCCATACCGCGAATGGGGTCGACGCTAATACCCTCGCGCTCGCATAGAGCAGCAAAAAGCTCCTCCATAACAGCCTGCTTAGCTGCCAACTGCTTCTTATAAGGACGATTGAGCGCCGTGCACCCACCGCAAGCTTTCATGATCGGACAGGGAGACTTGGGATCCACAGCCTTACGCGCAGACGAAACCTGATCTTTATGCGAGCGCTTGGAGCGAGTCTGAGATGCCTTGTCCTCGCTCCGACGAGAGCCGGGACGCTTGGCCTTAGCCTTGCCCTTGGCCGATTTGCTTTTTGCAGCTTTAGAAGACTTGGATTTCGTAGGAGATTTCTCCTCCTTTGACCCCTCAGCCGCTTCCACCAAAGCACGACGAGCCCTACGCTCCGCACGAGATTCTGCCATGAATTAACCCCACTAATTTACAAATTGAAATCTGAAAGCATTGTACCGTGCCAAGTTAGCAGACGATATGCAAGCGCCCATTTCATGTCAGTGATAAGTCCAACGATGTTTGCCCGGCGTGGGCGGGGAGCGACGCGTAATTAAGTTTATCGCGAGTTCCGCACGCAAAGGAAAGCACTTAATGTGCTTTCCGTCTTGCGCAGGACTGTAGAGCAGGAAACTTAATTACGCGTCGCTCCCCGCCCACGCCGGGCAAACCCTCCCTTGTACTTTATCAAGGTAGAGTGTATGATTCTGAACGTTACATGACTCACTTTACTTAACTAAAGTGCCACCAAGGGGGAATACCATGAATACCGATATGTCTCGTCGTCAGTTTGTTGGTCTAGCCGGCTCGTTTGCCACGGTGCTTGGCCTTGGTCTTGTCGGCTGCGGCGGTGGTGCCGGCAAGGGCTCCGCTGCTGGCTCTGCCGCGGCCAAGGATGTGAAGGGCGCTGCAGAGTCCAAGAAGCTTGTGGTGGGCTTTGATAAGTCCTATCCTCCGTATGGTTTTGTGGGCGACGATGGCGAGTACACCGGCTTTGATCTCGATTTGGCCAAGGCTGTTGCCGATAAGCAGGGCTGGGAGGTCAAATACGAGGCCATCGACTGGGACGCCAAGGATACGCTGCTCAACTCGGGCGCCATCAACTGCATCTGGAACGGCTTTACCATGGAGGGCCGCGAGGACGACTACACGTTCTCCGAGCCGTACATGCTCAACGAGCAGGTGCTGGTGGTCAAGAAGGATGCGGGCATCAAGAGCTGGGACGATCTTGCCGGCAAGACCGTGATTACCCAGACTGATTCCGCTGCACAGGATGTGCTCGAGGGCGACCAGAAGGATTTGGCCGCGACGTTTGCCACGCTCGATACCATCGGTGAGTACAACACGGCGTTTATGCAGCTCGAGAGTGGTGCAGTCGATGCCGTCGCCTGTGACCTCTCGATTGCCCAGTATCAGCTTGCCGCCAAGCCCGATGCCTATACACAGCTTGATGAGCCGCTGTCCAGCGAGCACTACGCCGTCGGCTTTAAGAAGGGCGACGCCAAGTCGGCCGATGCCGTGACCGAGTCGCTCAAGGCGCTCTATGAGGATGGTACGGTCAAGGACCTCTGCGACAAGTATTCAAGCTATGGTCTATCTTTCGATAATTGGGTGCTCAAGTAATGTCTATTCAAGTCATGATGCAGATGCTTGGCCAGGGATTCTTGGTCAGCTTGCAGCTGTTTGTGCTGACGCTGCTCGGGTCGATTCCCTTGGGAATCCCCGTGGCGTTCATGCGCATGAGCAAGGTCGCGCCGCTTCGCTGGATTGCGCGCATCTACATTTCGGTCATGCGCGGCACGCCGCTCATGCTGCAGATGTTTGCCATCTACTTTGCCCCGTATTACGTGTTCGGCATTTCGCTCACGCCCGATTCCAAGTGGACGGCGTGCGTTGTGGCGTTCATCATCAACTACGCCGGCTACTTTGCCGAAATCTATCGCTCGGGCTTGCAGTCCATTCCGCGCGGTCAATACGAGGCAGCCGAGGTGCTGGGCTATTCGCGTCTGCAGACATTTTTGTACATTGTGATGCCGCAAGTCGCCAAGCGTATTCTGCCGGCGATGGGCAACGAGATCATCACGCTGGTCAAGGACACGTCGCTGGCGTTTGCCATCGGCGTGGGGGAGATGTTCTCGACGGCTAAGGCGCTGGTCGCCTCGCAGGTGAGCATGGTGCCGTTTGCGATCGCGGCGCTGATTTACTGGGTCTTTAACTTCGTCGTCGAGATGCTGCTGGGCGCCGCCGAGACAAAATTGGATTACTACCATGATTAATTCGGTAATGAAAATATCGAACGCGCGCAAGGCGTTTGGTGGCAATGAGGTGCTCAAGGATATCTCGCTCGAGGTAAAGCGTGGCGAGGTCGTAGCGATTATCGGGCCTTCAGGCGGCGGTAAGTCCACACTTCTGCGCTGTGCCACACTGCTCGAGACACTTGACGGAGGCTCGCTCTCGTTTGGCGACCTTGCCGTTGCGACGGACGCGGGGTCGGGTGCGGTATATGCGAAAGGCGACGTGCCCAAGCGGGCGCGTTCGCGATTTGGCCTGGTGTTTCAGAACTACAATCTGTTTCCGCACTATACGGTGATGAAAAACATCACCGATGCTCCGATTCGCGTACTCAAGCGTCCGCGCGAGCAGGCCGAAGCACGTGCGCGTGAGTTGATCGCGCAGATGGGGCTTACGGGCAACGAGAACAAGGTGCCATGTGAGCTTTCGGGTGGTCAGCAACAGCGTGTGAGTATCGCCCGCGCCTTGGCGCTCGACCCGGAGATCTTGTTCTTCGACGAGCCGACTTCGGCGCTCGATCCCGAGCTAACGGCCGAGGTGCTGCGTGTCATTAAAGACCTTGCCGCGCAGAATATGACGATGGTGATCGTGACCCACGCAATGCAATTTGCGCGCGATGTTGCCGACCGCGTGGTCTTTATGGACGGCGGTCGCATTGTCGAGGAGGGTCCTGCCGAGCAGGTTATCGATCACCCGCGTGAGCAACGTACCCGTGAGTTCTTGAGCCGTATCGAGGGCTAGGCTCAGCTATATATTGAGATGAAGCCGCCGCAGGTCTTATGGTCTGCGACGGCTTTTATTTGTATCGATGGGGTTTAATAATCGCCTCGCATGCGTTCTTCTTCCTCTCGCCGCCTGTATTCATACGTGCGCCGAAAGGTATGCATGGATAGTCGTCCGTGAGGGTAGGGTGGTGCCATAGGACATTTGGAGGGTGAGTCGGCTCGGCTGCCGACCATGCTGCTCCCGGGACGGCACCGACCGCGAACTCTCCCCGTTGGCGTCGCGCATTGCGCGCGGCCCTGCAAGGAGGTCATCATGGGTGCTCCCAAGACCGGTAACGTAAGGAACGTGGTGCTCGTAGGCCAAGGCGGGGAAAGCGAAGATCGGAAGAGC
>USDE01000033.1 GCA_900553345.1 uncultured Collinsella sp. | reverse complement strand
TTCATCGTGCTAGCGCTTCTTTGTGGCTGACCTAAGGCGAGTGAACCATAGGGCCGCAGTGCCCGTGGTCAGGAGTGCGGTGATGCATGCGGCGACGGGAACAGATCCCGTTGCCGGCAGGTTCTGAGGCAGGGCGCATCGTTGGATGACCCGGTCCTCATCATGCGCCTCGAGTTTATCGCCACCGCCGTTGCGGCAAAGATCGACGCGCGCACTGTTGGTAAGTGCGGTTTGGGGCGTATAGGACGACGTTGCCTGCATATGCACGGCTGCGCCTCGGGCATCCGAGCTAAGGGCCGCCTTGACATCGTCAAGATCGTCGTGCTCGTCTTTTAGGTCATCCCTGGTCCAAGAGTCCGCCTCGCTTCTGGTTGTAAAGTCGGCGGCTACCGCACCGTATTCAAAACGGATGCCCGTGATGACGGCGTCGCCTGTAAGATCGATCTCTTTCGTATCGAGCGTGACGGACTTGTCCGTCGGGATATCCGCTTTCCATAGGTGCCACCCGTCGTAATCGACGAGACGCACATCGTCGCCCAGCAGCTTTGCAACCTCTTCCGTTTCGAGCCAAGGATTGCGACGCCCGTCGTCAAGCGTTGCATTGACCTGCTTGCCCGTATCGCTTGTTCCTGCCGGAGACGTTCGATACCACACGTTGCACAGCCCGTTTAGATCACCGATCGCAATAGGGGTTTCAACGGCAACAAGTTTCGCTGCGCCATCCTTGGCGCACTCAAGGTCGTCGGTGATGGTCAACTCGTCGACCCAGGTGCTCGACTCATTTTTGGCGTCGATGGTATAGGAGAAGGCGCCCTGCGTATTGGCCCGTGCTTTGGCTCGGTTTTTTCCGTCGCCGTTGGCAACGAGTTTGCTTACGACTGGCTGTGCAATCTCTTGGCGCTTATCGACGCTTCCCCTGATCTCGATGGGGGTATCCTTCATGGCTACGGTTTGAACTTCTCCCGTGGCTTTTACTTCAAACGTTATATCTTCGGCGAGGTCGTAGGTACGCGGAGACATCGTTTCGCGCAGGGTGTAGGTGCCGGGTGAAAGGTGCTCAATGCGGTGTGGTTTGCCGGATGAAGTCCAAGAATCAATTTCGTTGCCATCGGAGTCGCAGAGGACAAGCTCAGCGCCTGTCACTTCCTGACCTCCGCACGCGTCGACTTTGGAGACATCGAGCTTGGTGTAGTCGTTGGAAACGTCAAGGTGCACTTCGATTACGGGCGTTTGCTGGTCAGCGTACGACAACTTCACAGTGTGTGGGGTCGGGTTGAGCAGATAACCTTCGGGCGCTTGTGTTTCGACGACCTCATAGGTGGCGGTACCGCATCCCAGCGAAAGATGGTCGACTCGCGCTTGCCCCCGTTCGTCGGTCGTAACGGTGGCGACGGTTTCGCCATCCAGGGCGACGATGCTGCCGTCGGTTCGCACGATGTCGCCGTCAGCGCGGATGTCAAACGTGGCCCCAGCGAGGGCGCGCCCATCTACGGCATCCGCCTTAATGATTTCGATGCTTCCGGTTGCGGCGTCGTCATAGAACGAGGCGACGGCGACCGGTGTCAGATTTCTGTCGGCGGGAATCGTTATCCTCAGGTCTTCTCCGCGCAGATACGGTTCCTTGGCCGATACCTCGTGCACGTAGTACGTTCCGGGATTAAGTGATTCGGGCAGCGTGACGGCGCCGGCTGTATCGGTTGTGAAGGTATTCATTACATTGTGGGCCGGATACCAACATGTTTGCGAGACGGGCTCGTGGTGGCTATCGAGCAGCTGGAACGTAAAGCCGGCAAGTGGTACGGTGCCGCCGGTCTGAGCATCGCGCTTTACGATTTGAAGGTGTGTCGATAGGGCATGGTTGTCAATGATGCACTGAAGCTCGGCGCCGTCTGCGGTCTGCTCTGCTGTGATGGTCCATTCACCTGCCTGCTTAAATCCTTCCGGGACCGTTTCTGCAACCTCGCGAACGGTGTAGCCCGCGCGGTCGTAGGGAATGGCACCGTGAACGCCGGCGGGTCGCTTGCCTGCGCCAAACCATGCTTCGGGCTGGTCTTTGGTGGAGGCAAAGCCGTAAACGTTCGTGGTCAACGTGCCGACGACTTGTTGGGAGCTATTGCTGATAACTTCAAAGACGACGCCTCCCGCCGGCTGCTCAAGGCCGGACTCATCGTTATCGCCATAGTCCTTAAACTTCGAGATTTCAAGGTCAAAGGCGATGGGGATGTTGGGAATACGGCTTTCGAGCTCAACGATGCCCGTATCTCCGAGCTGCTCGGCACCGACGGTGTAGCTCCAGCTGTCGTTTGAAATCAGGTAGCCCTCGGGCGCTTTCGATTCGTAGATGGTAAAGGTGCCCAGAGGAACGTCATTGAGGATCGCCCGTCCGTTTTCGTCGGTCGTAAGGGTGCGAGTCCAGCCGGGAGTTGATTGCGAGACGCAGGTGAATTCAGCGCCCGCAAGCGACGCTCCAACCTGGGCGCCGGCATCCGTGGCGGCATCGATTTTTACAATACGCAAAGTGATGGTGCCGGGCTGCTCGCTAATAGTGACATGTTCGCCGCTGTTTTGTGTGGTGAAGGCTATTCGGTCGCTTCGAGGGATATAGCCTGCCGGGGCTTTGGTTTCGACCAGGTAATATGCCGTATTGGGCAAAAGTGTTGCTTGTGCACGCCCGTTTTCGTCCATCTGGATAGTGCCGACACGTGCATCGCCCGCACTTTCAAAGATATCGAAGGTTGCGCCACCGAGTCTGTAGGTGTCGTTGCCGGCGGTGATGCCAGCCTGGGACGATTGTTTTTGGAAAGATACGGAGACGGCGGGCAGAACATAGAGCATGTCCTGGTGTCGACCCTCGCCCGAGACCGGGCCGTGATAACGCCTGGCTCGATGTGGGGCTGCCTTAATGGATCCGGACTTAGCGCTGTCGTAGAGCCAACGTGCAGCCGCTACGGCCTCGGCGTTTTCGTAAAACCTACCGCTCCTGGCAACTCCCTTGCTATTTGTATACGAATAGGTGCCGTCGGGGCGCGTGGTTCCGTTGAGCATCCACACGGCAATCTGGGTGGCGGCACGGGCGAGATCGGGCGACAGGTTGTGGCCGCCAAAGGATGTACTGGAGGGGTATCCGTGACAGACGATGGCGGCAAATTCGTCATCGAGCCATGTCCAGCCCTGGTTATATGTGCGCCATGGCCCTCCCGGCTTGCTGGGGCCGGGGCAGTCTTGATTCATACAGTACGAAATCGATGTGTCCTGTGCCTCGTATTTACCGACACCGAAGGGGCCGCAACCGTCGCTTATGGTGCGGAAATTAAGGGCGTCACTCCCGTCGACGGCGAGCGCGGCCCCTGGGGCCAGACAGCCGATCAGAAAAAAGAGGAGCAGGAGCAGCGGACCTGTTGCGATTGCGCTGTGGACAGAGTGCGTGGGTGCGTTGGACATGGCTGCTCCTTATCCCTCGTGCGCCGCACGGGGAGGCCGCGGCGCTTGGGATGAGGCTACCGCCATGGTTCATGCGGGTAAGTACCAGAAGCTGACCAAAAGCTTGCCCGATTTGTGACAAATCGAGCTCAAATACAACAATCAGATAAAAGCGCAGGTAGAAGTAAATGAAAAAGGACCCCCACGGGTCCTTATCTCCATATATTTATGAAGTTATAGAAATAAATTCATAAATTAAACAAGAAAAAAGATATTTGGATCGATGTGAAGACGATAATCTCACATCGATCCAAATACAAGTCTATGACAGGAGCTGTTCGATTGTTGCCTTTTGGTCATCACTGGCCTGTATGGCGGGATCGAAGATCGCGGTCGAGATTGGAAGACCCTTTATATTGACCGCTACTTTGATGGCAGATACAAACAAATCGCAGGCGTCGTAGACGGCCATGAGCGACGAGATGCGCTTGGCGCACTCGATGGCGGTCGCGAAGTCGCCTGCCTGGTAGGCGCCGTGCAGCCTCACAAAGAGCTCGGGCTCCACGTTGGTGAGGCCACACAGAACGCCGTTGCCGCCGCTCGCGCGGTTGACCAGGTAGTACTCGTCGAAGCCGGAAAGGACCGAGAACTCGGGGTTGACCTTGCGGACGGCGCGGATGACCTTGCGCGTGTGACTGATGGTGTCGACCGTGTCCTTGATGCCGCAGATATTCGGATGGGCGGCGGCGAGCCTGGCCACGAGCTCGGGCGACAGGTCGGTGCCGGTGCGCGCCGGAAAGTTGTATAGCACGACGGGTAGGTCGGTGGCGTCTGCGATGCCACCAAAGTACTTTTCGGCAGCGTCGTCGGTGGGCCCGAAGTAGTACGGCGAGACCGCCAGAACCGCGTCGGCACCGGCCTTCTTGGCATAGCGCGTGAGTTCGAGGACGTTGTCGTAGGTGGTGTCACCCACGCCGACGAAGACCTTCATGCGGCCGGCGACCCGCTCGACGGCAAAGTCGATGACCGACTTCTTGTCCTCGAGGCTCACGCTGTAGAACTCGCCGATGCTGCCAAACAACAGCACGCCGTTGATGCCCGCGTCGGCCAGGTGGTCCAGGTGCCTGCCCCACAGCTCGTAATCGATCTTTCCATCATCGTCGGTGATGGTGATGGAGGGGCAGAAGACTCCCTCAAACATGTGTCACTCGCTTTCCGGGGTCACACCCCCACAAATCCCTGCACTGCCGAGAAGGACCTAGAGGTAGTAGGCCTTGACGGCGTTATCGTAGAAGACACCCTGCTTCTCGGCGTCGGTGAAGACGTCGGAGTCCTCGATGAAGCTATAGAGGTCCTTGTAGTCGAACTTGGTGAGGACACAGGGGGAGTCGGTGCCCCAAATGATCTTGTCGGCGCCCAGGACGTCCTTCGCCATCGCGATGTACTCGAGCGCGGTGGGATACGGGTAGGCCTCGGGAGCAACGTTCCAAGGCAGCGCGGAGAGATCGACCCAGACGTTATCGTGGGCGAGGTACGGAAGCGCGCACTTGAGGACGTCGCCGTCCTCAAGGGACGGGGCGAGCAGGTGGCAGACGACAATGTGCAGGCCGGGGTACTTCTTGGCCAGGCGATATACGGCCTCGGGCTGGCAGCTGGACTGGTTGGGGCTGCCGATGTCGAGCACCAGAGTGGCGTCCTCGACCTGGGCGATCCTGTCGATGAGGACCGTCATCTCGGGGCCGTCGACCGCGAAATCGCGGTGGTAGCCGGAAAGGCCGCCGCCCACAGAGACCTCGAACTTGAAGACGTGGGCGTGCAGATCGTTGATGAAGTGCTCGAGGATCTGCTGGGCGCAGCGGCAGAAGGGGTCGAGCATGACCGCAGCTTTGAAGCGGTCAGGGTACTTCTCGGCGCATTCCATGGCGTACTCGTTCTGCAGGCCGTACAGGACGCCCTGCAGCAGGATGGCCTTCTCGACGTCGTTCTCGTCCATGACGTCCATGAAGGTCTCAACGAGGTACTCCTTGTCTCCCTTGCCCTCGGGGATGATACGGAACTCTTCGCCGGTGGCCCAGCGACAGTTGCCGTTGCCTAGGGGGCGCAGCTCTCCGGCCTTGCCCATGGAGCCGATGTGGTCAAAGACGTGGGCGTGTGCGTCGATCTTCTTCATTTTGTTCTCCTTACGTCAAACAATGTCTAATGGATATATGGTCAGTGACGGATACGCTTTGCTGCCAGGTGGGCACCACCTCCAGTCGAACCCGCAGGCGCGGGACATAGAGTGGCCTTGCAATCCGGACGCTAGGCGGACTGCTCCTCGGCCTCCATCTCCTCCTCGGTCACGTCGTCGATCGGGACGAAGAGCGTGAACAGGAAGGCGAGGCCAAAGGCGAGCGCCAGCGAGATGCAGAAGGGAACGAATGCGCGGCTCATGAAGACGGGCAGCGTGGTGAGCGCGGGCAGAGCGAAGGCGGTGCCGGCGCAACCGAACACGCCTGCCACGGCGGAGCCAATGCCGCCGGCGACGCATGCGCAGACCATGGGCTTCTTGAGGCGCAGGTTCACGCCGTACATCGCGGGCTCGGTGATGCCCAGCAGCGTGGTGAGCGAGGCGGAGATCGCCTGGGAGCGGAACTTCTTGTTCTTGGTCTTGAGGGCGACGGCGAGCGCGGCACCGCCCTGGGCGAAGATCGCGCCGCCGAACAGGGCCATGATGGTGTCGAAGCCGTAGACCGCGACGTTGTTCATAGCAATGGGGAACAGGGCCCAGTGCAGGCCGAGGATGACGAGGAACGGCTGGAACGCGCCGATCAGCGCGCCGGCGACGAGCGGCGAGAGGCTGTAGACGGCCTCGTAGCCCTGCGCGAGCCAACCGCCCACGACGGTGCCGAGGGGGCCGAAGACGGCCAGGGTGAGCGGGACGATAACGATGATCGTGATAGGCGGCGTGAACAGGCCGCGGAAGGTCTCGGGGATGATCTTATAGCAGGCCTTCTGGACCCAGCTCGCGCAGTAGATGGCAAGAAGGATGGGGATGACGGAGCTGGAGTACGTCGCCTTTGAGAGCTCGAGGCCAAACAGGTAAACGGGCGCGTCCGCCGCCATGATGGTGGTGATGGACGGATACACCAGGATGCAGCCGAGAAGGACGGCGGTCACCGTGTCAACATCGAAGCGCTTTGACGAGGTGTAAGCAAGGAACACCGGGATGAAGTAGAACAGCGAGTCGGCCATCGCGTTGAGGATTGCATACGTGGTCGAGTCGTCGGTGACCATGCCCGAGACCTGCAGAAGCGTCAGGATGCCCTTGAGGATACCGACGGAGACGAGCAGGTTGATGATCGGGAGGAAGAACGAGGACAGCAGGTCGATGACCGCGTTGACGCCGCGCTGGAACGCGTTGGGCGTCTTTTCGGGGGCTTGCGTGGTTGTCACGGTTTCTCTCCTTTCTGGAGCGTCCTGTCAGACGCTGGCCTACATATAGTTGCAGATGTGCGGAAGGGCGGTCTCGGTATAGCCAAGTGCCTCGGCGCAGACCTTGCGGCCGTTGCAGACGGCGATGATGTCGTCGAGCATCCTGTCGCGCATCTCCTCCATGGACTCGGGGCCGTAGATCGTCGGGCTTGCGTCGAGGTCGGTGTTGTCCCTCATGGTCTCGTAGGTGCGCTTGTTGGCAGTCAGGCGATACACGGGCGCGATGGCATTTCCGGTGGGGGTGCCAAGACCGGTCGAGAAGACCACGAGCTGGCAGCCGCCGGCGATGATGCCGCCCACGCTGGAGGGGTCATTGCCGGGGGTGTCCATCACGACGAGGCCCTCGTGCGGATTGAGCTGCGCCGCGTACGGATAGACGGCGTTGAGGGGGCTGTGGCCTCCCTTGTGAACGCAGCCGAGAGACTTCTCCTCGAGGGTCGTGAGTCCGCCAGCCATATTTCCAGGGCTGGGGTTGCCCTCTCGCATCTCGGCGCCAAACATCTGGACGTACTTCTCGTAGTCGTAGACGATCTTGAGGATGTCGTCCGAAACCTGTTTGTCCTTCGCGCGGCGGGCGAGGATGTGCTCGGCGCCAAAGAGCTCGGGCGTCTCGCACAGCACGGAGGTGGCACCATGGTTGACGAGCCAGTCGGAGACCTCGCCGATCAGCGGATTGGAGCCAAGGCCGCTTGAGGGGTCGGAGCCGCCGCAGTTGGTGCCGAAGATGAGCTCGGAGATGTCAGTGGGCTCGCGGACGCACCGGTCCGCCTCGGCGACCATCTTGCGGGCAAGGCGCGTACCCTCCTCGATCGCCCTAATGGAGCCGCCGACCTTTTGGATGACCAGGGTCTCGACGGGCTTGTTGGTGCGCTCGCGAATCGCGTCGACCACGATGTCGTTCTGGCAGCCCTCGCAGCCCAGGGAGACGCAAACGACGCCATAGATGTTCGGGTTCGCAGCGTAGCCTGCCAAGGCAGCAATAGTCACCTTCTGGTCGCAGTCGACCTGCGAGCAGCCATTCTGGTTGTGGAAGGAGACGCAGCCCTCAACCGCGTTCGCGATCCTCTCCGTGGTGTCGGAGGCACAGATGCTCGTGGGAAGGATCAGGACGTGGTTGCGGATGCCGACACGACCGTCCGGGCGACGGTAGCCCATGAAGGTGCGCGTGCCCTCCGCGGGCGAGGAGGTCTTGGTGGCGACGGAGTCGGTGTCGGCGACGACGGAGTCCTTCAGGTCGTCGGAGCTGGCGCAGTTATGCGTATGAACATGCTGCCCGCGCTTGATGTCTGTGGTGGCCACACCGATGAACTCACCATACTTGACGACCTTCTCACCCTTGGGGATGTCCACGAGGGCAATCTTGTGGAACAGCGGGATGTCGTCGGTCGCGGTAACGCTCGCCAGCGTGCCGTCCGGCATGGGGTAGCGGGCCTCGGCGTCCGCCTCCAGTTGGTAGGTGGCGACGGCGACGTCGTCCCTCTGATCGATGACAACGGCGTTTTGGCCTTGGCTTACAACGTCTGACATGTTTCCTCCCTATGTCCACTTGAATAGCGTTCGTATTTACGAACGCTATTCGTTATACGGAACAGTATAGATGAAATGCAAAAGACCTCACACGGGCCCGCCGCGAATGGTTTTGGTTGGCCGGTGAACGGTTGCTTTAAGGGGCACGCCGCTATACTTACGGGGAAAGTCTGGGCGTTAATGAACAAGGAGAGTTGCCATGCCCTCGCGATATAATCCTGCTGGCCACCGTTCTACCTTGCGGGTTCTATCAATCTTTGAAGCCCTTTCGGCTACAAAGAGCGGACTTACCATGGCAGAGATATGCCGCATTGTCGGCGCTCCAAAGAGTAGCCTCTTCTCGATTCTGCACACCATGGCCGATTCGGATTACGTTAGTTATGACGAGACTACCGGTAGGTATTCGATTGGGCTTAAGACGTATCTGCTGGGCAAGGCATTCGATCGTGAGAGTGGGGGATTGTCCTCTTTTGAGACAGCCATGCGAAAGGTTGTCGCATCGTGCGGAGAGACCTGTCAGCTCGGTGTGCTCGACCACGGTCGTGTCCTCTATATTTCGCGCGTTGATTCCCCCCAGCACATCCGTCTTTCATCGGAAATCGGTAAGACCCTTCCTGCACACTGCACGGCAATTGGAAAGGCGATTCTATCTCGATGGGATGAGGAGTTGGTTCGCTCGCTGCTTCCTGTCCCATTCGAAAAAACGACTGAGCATGCGGTAAAACACATAGATGACCTGATGCGGCAGCTCGAGGAGGTCCGACGGTGTGGTTTTGCATATGATCATCAGGAGATGGCAGAAGGGGTTGAGTGCATCGCCGTTCCCATAGAAAAAGGCGGGCGTCTCTATGGTTTAAGCGTTTCGGTCCCTGCGTATCGTTTTGACACTGAGGTGCAAAACGAGGTAGAACACGTGCTTTCTGATGCAAGGGACCAGTTGGAGCGCGTTTCGTAGGCTTTTGTGCCGCAGTGCGCGGTGCGCGATTGCATAGTGATAACACGCCGCATTCATATTGCCCCCTTGAAATGCTCGGTATATACTATCCAAGCATTTAATTTATCCCAATGCGCAATTGCGGGCATCGCCAAGTGGTAAGGCATCAGCTTCCCAAGCTGACACTCGCGGGTTCGAGTCCCGTTGCCCGCTCCAGTTAAAAGCACAAGCACGGCACCATTCCGGTTCCGTGCTTTTTTCAATAAGGCCGGCGATGATGGATCCCTCTCCGACGTTGGGTGTTTCGACGGTTGGGGAAGATGGAGTTTGAGAAATAGCTTGCCATGCGTGCCCCTTGCCGCTCATGCATAGAGCGGCAAGGGGCTATTTTGCTGTATAGCGCTGGCGGTCAGCAAGATTGCAGTGTTCGATTGGGTGTCAATTCCAGTCTGATTTAGCATATGTGCTGCCGCCCAGCACTGTGTTCTATCGCGACTGACAGCCGGGCGCATTCTGGGCTAGTTGCGCACTTGGCTTGGAATGTACCTGTTTGGCAGAATTGAAATCGCGAGCCATATCACTCGACTATGTGCCACTCAGCTGCCGAAGTGCTTCCAGCGTTGGTGATGCGGCCAGCTTTCCGTAGGCTTTGGAGCAGATAGCTTACATGGTCGCCTTTTTGCTTTGTCGTAAGGTCTGCCGGCAGAGCATGATCCAGTCCTGCGATAATCTCCGCTCTTGAACATGGGCGCACGCGCAGAAGTTCCAAAATCAGTTCCTTGAAGACACTATTGTCTACGCCCTTGTTTCGCACATACTCGCTGTGGGCACCGGTGGCCGCTGCCACTTCGGCAGAGACCGTCAGCTTAGGGTAACGACCTCTAACGAGGCCCTGTTCGTGAAGCAGGCGTGACTGTTCCTTTGTGACGGG
>USDE01000032.1 GCA_900553345.1 uncultured Collinsella sp. | reverse complement strand
GTGCGGTACATGAACCTCGGAGCCGCGACGCTTGGCGACCGAGGCCATATGCGCGAAGGCGGCGATGCGGGGGAGACGGGCGAGCATGGAGATGGCGACGTCGATTTCGTGCTCGGGTGTAATGGCGTCGGGCTCGGCGTCGAAGGCGTAGAGCAGCAGCACGGCGCGCTGAAGCACATTCATGATGCTCGACGACACCGTGGTCATGGGGAACTCGCGGACGTATTCGTCGCTCAGATGCCTAAAAGCACCCAGGCGTCCGCAAAAACCGTCGAGCTCCTCTTTGGTGGGCAGTGAGCCCGTGATGAGCAGGTAGGCGACCTCTTCGTAGCCATAGCGATCCTCGGCCTGGGCGTTGTTGACCAGGTCCTCGATGCTGTAGCCACGAAGCGTGAGTTTGCCCTGATCGGGCACGACCTTTCCGTCGACCTTGTTGTAGCCGTGCACGTCCGAGATGCGGGTAAGGCCCGCAACCACGCCCGAGCCGTCGGCATTACGCAGGCCGCGCTTGACGTTATGCTCGACGAACAGGCCCTCGTCATACGGATTAGTCGGCATGCCGTGGTAGAGGTTTTCGCTTTCGGGCGAAATCTGGCGGCTCGCCTCATAATCCAAGACCAGGCGGCTCAGATGGTCATCGAAGCGGTAGTAGATTTTCTTGGCGTCGTAAGCCATGCGCGCTCCTCTCGGGGCCGTGTGGGGGCGGCGTGCTTGGGTGCAGATGCGCCGGCCTGTTCCCGCACGGCCTGTTCGCTACAGGCGGTACATAAAGTTAAAGACGTCCTCGCGCTGGATGGACACGTTGACGCCCGAAAGCTCGCCGGCCTCGGCCAGGGCCTTCTGCAGCTCGGCGAAGTCGAGCTTGGACTCGGCGGTGTCGGCCAGCATGGTCATGGTGAAGATGTCCTCGATAATGGACTGCGTGATGTCGCGGATGTCGACGTTGGCCTCGCCCAGAACGCGGGTGACGCCGGCGACGATGCCGGGGCGGTTCTTGCCAAGGACGGTGATGACGATACGGGAGGACGAGATCTCGGCCATGGGAAACCCTTTCGCGTGGTTGCGGCGCGCGCGGGGCGCTCCGCTACGGTACAGTGTTCATCATTGTACCTGTCTGGCGCAAAAAAGGCGCGCTCGCTGCGGCGTTACATGCCTGCAACATGAGCGTAAGGGGGAAGGCCGCACGGGGAAGAGCCGTCTGGCGCGTGTCCGGCTCGTGTTGGGTTGATTTCCGATCTCAGCCGAACACATTGAGCGGACAGGCCGTTCCCGCAGTCAGCCGAACGCCTCCGACGGCTGATTCCGAACTGGAAGCGGAGGGCATCCCCGCCCTTCGGTAGGGGATACCGCTTCGCGGCGCATGCCGCGGGCGGCGCCCCTATCGGACCACCGTGACCTCAGTTGGGATGGGCCCAGCACTGCCGCGTACTCGGTGAGCTAGAGCCAACTGTTCGTCTTCACGTCGCGTATGGCGATATTTCGGTCGTCCGGCTCGGTGATGCCGTAGCCGAACGCCTGGAGCGTCTCGATGGACTCCTGGATCCTCTGTTGGAACATGGGACCCGGATCGACCCTCGGCCCGAGGTGCCCGCGCCAAAGGCACGGCGTGGCGCGCAGCATGTTATGGATTTTGGAGATGGGCTCGATGTCGGCGTAGACGTTGAGCGTCGCCATGGCGTCCTTGTGGCCGAGGATCGATTGGAGCGCCTTGATATCGCCGCCTTGGCGGATCCACTGCGTTGCGAACGTGTGGCGAAGGCCGTGGAACGTGATCAGCTCGTCGTTGGTGCCCATGAGGCCGTTGGTCTCCGAGAACGTCTTGAACGCCCTGCGGATATAGCTTGTCGTCGCGAAGGTCGCGCCCGGCTCCGACAGGATGTAGCAGTCCCCGATCTCGACCGCCCCGGTAAGGCCGCGCAAGCGCAGCTTTCCGCAGTCGATCTCGTGGGTCTCCTTCAGGAAGGGGAGTAGGCCGACCGGGTCGATGGGGATACCCCTGGCGTCATGGGTCTTGGTGTCCTTGATGAACGAACCCATTCCCTTCGCGTACGCCACCGAGTGTCTGATCGAGATCAGGCCCGTCTCGAAATCCACATCGCACCACCGAAGGCCGCAGACCTCGCCGATTCGCATCCCCGTGTGCAGAGCGAGTACGACCGCCCTCTAATCCTCGGCGGACCAATCGAGTCCGAACTCCTTTCGGGCATCCTCTTCGCTCATGACTTCGAGAAGGTCTCCGGGTTGGCAACGAAGGGCGAGGCATAGCTGCTCGAGTGTGTTGAAGCGAATGCCGCGAATATGCCCTTTTTTAATACGGGACAGGTTCACGGGCGTGGTTCCAATCCTTTCGGCAAGTTCGTTCGAGGAAATCTTTCGCTCGGCCATGATCTTGTCGAGGCGAACAATTACGGGCATGGCGTTTCCTTACGCAATCTCGTCGGAGTCGAGGTACAGCTCTCGGGCGTACAAGAAGAGCTGGGAAAGCATGAACAGGACGATGCCGAGAACCAGAGAGGTCCAATCGAATGATGAAGCGATCTCTTGGGCGCCGACGGCCCCCTCGCCGCCAAACATCGAAACGGAGGTTTTGAGTGAGCCGGCGTAGAGGCTGGTGGCAGCTTGAACAACGAAGAGAATGCCGAGCACCTTCAAGCATGTCGCAGACCCTTTCTTGAAGGGGTCTCCGCTCATGATCGTCCACACGAGAACGGCGCTGAGGATGGTCGTAGCGATACCGATGACGGCAGGGACCAATGTCGAGATCGCAAGGGCTGGATACGCGGGGGAGTCTGCAATTACAGGGTTGTCGAGCACTTCGATTGCTGGCTTTAAGGAGAACGCCACTTGTGCGATGGCGGTGGCGCAAAGGGTCGCAGAGGCTATCGCACATGCGATGCGGAAGGAATGAAGCCGGGGAGTGCGATTGTCGGAACTCATAATAACCTCCGAAGAATTTAAAAAACTCAGGTTACTTTTTAACAGTTTATGTTAAATTGACTTTGCCGGCAAGTAATAAGGGCCGAGCATTTTGTTCGGCCCCTCTGTTCCGACTGGATGAGGTTAAGGTTGGCGATGAATATGCTCAAAATCTCGAAGGCGATCTTTAGGTCGCTTCTCTCCTCCAGGTCGCTCTGTGTTGTCGTTGTTGCGTTGATGGTTCTTTGTGCTCTGCCCGTCTTCAGGAGCGCGGCTGGCATCGACGGACGGGTCGAATACCTCGAGTCGGGAATAACCCGTGTTGAGCAGGAATTGTCAGCATCCTATGCGGATGCGCTTGTGAATGCGGGGGAGGACGGTGTCTATACCTCTTCATCAAGCATGCCCGCGCTTCTGTACCCTCTTGCCGCGGGACGTCTTATCTTGGCACCGCTCTCTCCCCTACTTCCGTTTCTGCAGATATCGGATGGAGAGTACACCTATTATGACGGATCGAAGGAGTACTTGCTATGGGTCGCAACGGCCGTTGCCGTCTCGTTCCTTGCCGCGCGTCTTAACAAACGTGAAAAGCTCATCATCCAGGCACCGATGGGCGAGCTGGGTAGACTTGTTGCATCGAGCGTATGGGCGAGTGTTTTTGCAATGCTTGCCGTCCTCGCCATCAATCTTCCAGGGATAATCGCCGCGCTTGTGAAGAATGGCCCGGGCTCGCCGTTCTATCCGATAGGCTACATTCAATATGCGACTCCGGTTATCAAACCGGCTTGGCTGGTGTTCGCGCAGACGGCCATCTTGCAATTCTTGGTGGCAGCGTTCATCTCGCTTGTCGTTCACCTTGCCGTGAAGATTGCCAATAACCCTACGCTTGGAATCGTGTTCGTATGTGCCCTGATGGGGGTGACGATGGTTCCCGGGTATTACGGAAGATCCATCGCTTTACGTGAGTTCGCCCTGTTGAATCCCCTTACGTATGCGAACACTGAGTTGACCGTCGGCGCCTATAGCCCGTACCCGACAACGCAGATAGTGAATCTGCCTGGACTTTGCTTCGAGCGTGGCGCGATTGCCCTCGTATGCGCAATCGGGATCGAGGTGCTGGCAATTAGCCTGCTTTGCGTTGCTGGAAAGAGCGGCTGCGCGTGCCCGATATCCCCGATTTGTCTTGAGAGAGGTTCCTTCACTGCATCGAGAACGGCAACTCGTTCGAGCGCTTGTGCCTCCGCCGTTGCATACGTAAGAACGATGGGGAAACTGCTCCTGCGTTCTCCTACCCTCGCCGTATGCGCGATTGCAATGTCGACGACGATGCTGGCCCCGGCTCTGGTCGAGATGTTTCCTGACGCTGATAACGTTTCCGCTGTTCGGTATAGGGATGGGGAGCTCCGTTCAATAGATCGGTATCTAGAGCAGAACGCTGCGAATATGGACGTCGAGGGCAAAGCGGCCCTGGAAGACATGCGGGATGCTCTTTCGGGTTTCGTGTACGCGCCTATGCCTGCGGAGGGGTTTCGAAGCCTTGCGACGTACGAGCGCGCTCGAGGTGAGCTGGGCGCGGCAGATGCGACTCTCCTGCAATCGATCGGAATCGAGCCGGAGACTCCTTCTCGTGCGGAGGCGCGCGCCCTTCTGCTTGAGTCGATCGCGAGCTTGCCGGACCCCAAGGTTTACGAGTTAAGTACGAAGATGCCCCCATTAATCCTCCTTTCGTATCTCCAGGCAGCGCTTCCCTCCTTATTTTTGCTGTTGCCCGTGGTTGTCACATCGCTCGCGTGCACCCACCTGCAGTGTCGTTCCCTTCTGGTTCTCCAGATCCCCGCAACAGCGCATGTGCGTTTTCTGACGGCTGCTGCGCTGGCTCTCCTGCTTGGCTTGGTGCTGCTTTTGGTGTCGATGGTTCCCGCTGTCGTTGTGTCCGTGATTAAGAACGGTGCGGGTGGATCGGAGTATCCCGTCGCTCTCATTCGGGCGGGAGCTTCGACAACGTCCATGGTGGGGGAGGCGGTGTTGTGCAGTATTCCGTTGCTGGTCATGGCATACGGCGTGATTTCCGTCGTCGCTGCGTTGACAGCAGCGATTAGCCGCAACCCCGTTGTCACCGGAATGGTTTGCGCGGTTCTCTTGGTGTTGGGTTCGTTGAGCGCTCATGTTGAAAGCGTGGGCATGGGCGTCGCGCTGCTGGCTCCATTCGCCTCGTTTGATCCCGCTTCCCAGGTGGGGACGATTGGGTTCCTTGGGCGAGGGACGAACGCGATGCCTTTTGGAGAGGTCGTCGGCGCATCGGGCGCTCTGCTGGTGGTCTTGGGCGCCGTATCTCCGTTGATGGTGCGCCTGAGTGTTCCAAAGATCGAAAGGGGATGATCTCGATGATTGACCTTCAAACGCTGACGATCTCTTATGGAAAGAAGGTGCTCGTAGATTCGGTGAACGCTGAGTTTGCCCCGGGTACGGTCTACGGTCTCGTCGCTCCGAACGGGCATGGAAAGACGACGTTGCTGCGTGCGATGGCAGGTTTGCCGGGTCCTCGCGTGGACGGGAGCATCGTTCTGGATGAGGTGCAGGGTACGGGTGCGAGAGAGGTCCGTTCTATGATCTTCTATGCACCTGGTGAGGGGACGCTGCTGTATCCCGGATTGCGTGCGGAAGATCACCTCAAGATGGTTTGCGATATGTGGCCGCATGCTCGCGATATCGAAGAGATAGTGGAACAAACGCAGATAGGCGAGTTCGCGAAGATGAGGATCCGCACTCTGAGCCAGGGCATGAAGCAGCAGCTTACCCTGGCGATTGCGTATGCGACGGGCGCGCGGTACCTTCTATTAGATGAGCCCATGAACGCGCTCGACCCCAGCAGGGTGGACTTGCATTCCGAGATTCTCAGGAAGCTGGCCGATTCTGGTACGTGCATCATCATGTCATCCCACATCTTGGATTCGGTCGATAGGCTGTGCGATGAGATTCTGTTTTTGAAGGATGGGAGGCTCATTAGAAGCATTCCGCAAGATGATGCTGCGCCGAAGTCTCCTGGATCCCATTTCGCAAAGCCTGCCGGACGCGCCGAGGGTGCGCTAAGCACGTATCGGCGACTCTACGAAAAGGGCGGGTAGAAATGCAAGTTAAAAATCTATGTGGTCAATATGATGCCGTTGAACCCGCGTATCGATACCGCCCAGCCATTCGCCTCGCCCCCGTCGCACGCATCTTCATTCGGTCTGTCATTATTAATCTAACGATGCTTTGAGAAATGTAGGTGCTTCCAAATGTACTGTCGACTTCTTCTCAAACTAATCCTAAGAGACAAGGCCGTATGGATTTGTACGCTCGTTCTCGCCGCAGCCTTCTCCATCCCCATTGCGTTCAATTCACCCATCTACGGCCCCTTCTTTATGAAGCAGGGCATGCAGGGCTTTGTCGACGCATTCAATACGCGCGCGCCCCAGGCCAGCGGCATAGACCTATCGCCAGAGCAGCAAGTCGACGCGGAGCTTGCAAGATACGCGAACGCCGCCCTTGCCGCTCAAACCGACGCCGCCTTTCTCGATTCTGCCGAGAGCTACTACGCGCTCATGGGCGAAGGCTTCCAATCCGGGTCCATCGTGGGAGACCGAGAGACCAATGACGCGGCGCTCGCATATTGCCGTGCCCTGAGCAGCTCCGGCATCACGGATATCCCGGCCTCCGCAAGCGATCTGCCATTCCTTTCCTTCCTGCCTTACGCCATTGCCACGGCGCCGTCTTTCCTTCCCTTCATCCCCTTCCTTCTCTCGTCGATACTCCTGCTCGGGGCCACAAGGCCCGGTACCCTGGCGGCGAAGGCGCCCGCGCCCAAATTCCGGCGCCTTATCCAGATCGTGTTTTCGATAATCGCCGCGGGGACCGCGATACTCCTCGCCGGCCTTGCACCCGGGGGCATTTGCGCCTTGGTCCTAAACGGCTTCGGGCAGATTGGGTACCCGATCGCCTTCTTCCATGACGGCGCGCTTGCCACCACGACCGCGGGAGACGTCTTCACGACCCTGCTTCTCGCGCTGCTTGCGGGCGGAACCTTGATATCCGTTTGCTCCGCCGTCCTATCGACCGCAACGAGGCGCGTCCTCGCGGGCCCCCTTACCTCCGCGCTGCTTGTCGCGGCCCCGGCATTCCCGTTATTGTCCGATTCGGCACTGGGGCATAGCGCCGCGCTCAATCTCCTGCCGCTGGCCGTATTCTCGCCTATCGAGGCAACGGGTTACGTGGGATGCTTCCCGACGGAATTCATCGGCTCCGGTTCAGGCAGCGCATCGATGCTTGCCGTGGCCCTGGCATACGTCGCGGTCCTTTTTGCAGTCGGCGCCGTTGCGGCAAGGTCGCCCAAGCAGGCCGGACCCGCGAAAAAGCGCCATGGGCTCGAGCTTCTGGACGCGAGCGTGGGATACGGGAGCACGACGATACTTTCAATCGGGTCGCTTCTCCTGAGCCCGGGAACGGCGGCGGGCCTCGTTGCTCCCAACGGCTCGGGGAAAACCACCCTCCTGGAAGCGCTGTCGGGCCAATTTCCCGCCCGCATCCACTCGGGAAGCCTGGTGGCAGACGGAATCAGCCAACGTCGATCAGCCGAATTTGCAGAACTCGTCTACCTGAGCTCTTCGGGCGGCACGGATCTCTACCCCACGCTATCGGCCCTCGAGCACCTCTCTTTCGTTAGGGATGCGTGGAAATCGGCCGCCGACATCGACTCGCTCTGCAGCTCCCTCGGAATCTCCCCATATCTCGACAAGCCGGCCCGTAAACTCTCGACGGGAATGAAGCAGCAGGTAAAGCTTGCCATGGCGATAGCGACCGATTGCCCGTACCTCATCCTCGATGAACCGCTGAACGGCCTCGATCCGGGAAAGCGGAAAACCTCCTGCGACGCGATGCGCAGCGAGGTGGCGCGGGGACGCAGCGTGCTCATCTCAAGCCATCTGCTCGACGACCTGGCAGACCTCACCGACTCGTTCTACTTCATCGAGGCCGGCACGCTCGTGGAAAAGATCGAGTCGTCCTCGCAGACGCTCAAGCAGGAATACCTCGATACATACGAGGGAGGTGAATGACATGATAGGCAAGAGCTATGCAAAGATAGCGATTGTTGGCTTTGTACTTTGTCTTGCAATGGTGCTATGTGCATCATTTGCGAGGTATAGGTCCGAGCAGTCGTTCATCGATGGCGCTGAAAATGGGTTTGGCATAGACGGGATGTATGTCAACGATGGCGCGACCAGGCCGTCTATGGCGATTCTTGCAGGCGAAGACATGGAATGGCAAATCTGTAATGACGATGGCTCTTGTCTGAGTGGTCGTTTGGCCGCAACGAGCGATCCGAATTCGTTCGATCTTCTCGACGATGATGGAGCGGATTGCGGTTCTGTTCACCTTTCATATGCATCGCGAGACGGGATGGACGGCATTCTCTACGTCTCCCACGAAACTGGCGATTTCAAGATGCGCAGGACTAACCGGGTGCCGGCTTTTACCGAGGAGTGAGAGTTCCCGGCGGCCTGGCGATTAGGCCGCCGGGCTATCGAGCCCCGCATTCATCCGTACACACACGGATGAATGCGGGAAGTGTCCGGATGAAGTTGATAATCAAGGAAACAAAGCCGTTCTGCCTGGGACGGCTTTGGCTTGGACTTTAACTACAACATCGCAATCGACACTTATCAGCTCGCGCAACGCGCATGGCCAGATCTCGGACGCTGGTGCATGGAGGACCTTCGAGATTTACTGGACATCCAAAACGACGACGCACACCGCGTGCTCGCCGACTGCGAAGACGAGATGGCTGTCTACAATGCGATCAGAAACGGCGTGAAGTCCGGAGAGCTTTCTGTGGAACCGCCGCGCCGTCGCGCGAGCCGACCGGGCGACCCGGGCAATCTGGTCCCGGCTCTCCCGGTCGTATTCCTACGATATCGCCCCTAGATCACCAATGTGTCAGATAAAGAATGAGGCAATGGCTGTGATCACGCCTACAGCAGATGCAACGACTGCGCCCGTTTTCCTCTCCTTTAGTCCGACGAATAGGGTTGCCGTAAAGTAAAGGGCGGAAATGCAGTCTATGGCAAGCAAAACGAGTTCCTTGGGCGGTTTCAGCAAAAGGTCGCTAGCAAAGAGTAATGCAAGCAGGGCAAAGCCGATTGTGACCAAGTATCTTGATTGATTTTGCGACAGCATGGCAACTGCCTTTCAGAACATGCAAGTGAAAAGTCGGTACGATGTCATTGCGGTTGCAAACAAGCCGCCGTCAGGACCGGTTGTCACGAGACCGGCGATAACGCATTTTCTCGGTTTCCAGCTCATGACAGACCCCTCTCTCATGGTGCAACGCATACATTATGAAATATGCACATTATCTCGCTAATCAATTTCAATATCCATCATCCAACTAAAGAATACTGACTCACTGGTTCAGCGACGATGCGTTTTTACCCTCGCGTTCCTACTCGCCGCGTCGGCGGTCGGAAGGGTCTCCGTCTCGCAATCAGCGACCTTGTAACCGTATCTGTCGAGCCAGGCGGCAAGCACGTCCCAATCGACGCGCTTCCAGTCGCCGCCCGGCGCGTGCTGCATCACGAGGCCTCCAGCGACCATGAGCGCGTGGATATGCCCTCCTTGCAGGCCAGCGATGATCCCGCCGGTGCATACGATGCCAGGTCGCTGTGCCGGCATGGCGCAAACGTATTGGCCTTTGTGCCCCTTTTGGCAACTTTAGCATGGCTGTAGGTTAAACCAACCCACAGCCATGAGCACGTTAACGTAGTACTATGCTAATTACACGGATAAGGCAGGGGTATTTTTCTTTGGCGAATAAATTTGTATTTTATGGTAAGGGGAGTGGCGTTAAGGTTTTCATCGCTATATCAGTTGCCGTGTTCGCATTCTCTGCGCTATTTCTAAAAGTGGAGCGTTGCCAAAAAAGATAGCGGAGGTGACTATTCACATTTGTGGTTCGTGAGCGGATCGGTGTTGAACGTTGACAGCTCTGGCGATTTTACCATGTCGGTCGAAAGCGAAGATCCATATAACGACGGGTCTGATCGTCTGACCATTCTGGTTGATTCAGAACATACGCGCTATGTAAGCGATAGCCCCGTGAGCGTTGGGTCTAAAGTCAAGGTAGGCTATTTTCTCGATTCCCGAAAGAGAAATACGATTCGCTGCTCTTCTGTGGATGTGTTGGAATAAATTTTGAGTAACTATCAGTAAAAAGCTGCGAGCAAAGGCCGCTCCACGTGGGGCGGCCTTTTTGGTGGATAGACGTTGCGGAGGATGATTGATTGAGGTTTTTGCTCCGCATGGAAATCGAGTGAGGATTCTGTTCCGCGAGGGGCGTGTTTTGAGGCTCTTGGCGGTACGTAATTCTCGTTCGGCGTCTTGACGGGACAAAACCCTCGGTTGACTTTTTGAAGCGTCCCTAGAATCAGCTGTTACGATAAAAACGGGGGGGGG
>USDE01000031.1 GCA_900553345.1 uncultured Collinsella sp. | reverse complement strand
TGATGCCGCGGGGATACGCACTCTGGATGCAGACGGAGACTTGTCGCCTCAAGCAATGAGAAAGAGAATTTGGAATAGCATAATTGAGAACAATCACGCATCGAATCCAGTGCAACTTAATGACGGACGTCCCGATCTTTATTATGGAGATGTTAATTTCCAGAATTCAAAAAATAAAGATGTTGTAGCCAATTTGGATTTGAGACGTTCATGGTTGGGGCGCATCTCTTTCGGCGGTCAATATGCGTTAGTAGGAACTTCTGCTGATGCGGCTATTGCTACAGAAGAAGAATTGGCTAAGTTGAAAGAAGAAAATCGCTGGAACTATTCCTCTAATGGAGAGCTTAAAGCAGGATTTTCACTTTGGGATAATTTTGACTATTATATTGATGAAGGATATCTGTTTTTACCTTCCGATAATGAAGGTTTGACTTTTGGAGAAGGTCGTTTGTTGCAGGCGTTTGATGTAACAACAGATGGGCGGAATTTGGAACGGAAATTTACAGATGGAAAATGTGCAATTGGAGCTATCGAACAAGATTCGGAAGTATATCCTTTGGCTGTAGATAAAAGTATTGTATCCGGTTCTGACTTGAATATATATTATGCAGATGGAAATATTCATGTTAACGGTATTTCTGAATCATCGCTTGTTAAGGTTCCTACGGTTGCTAGCAATGTTGGCGCCTTTAAGAAGATGATTCAGGATGGCGTTACTGGATTTCTCTGCGATTGTGTTGAGGACTGGTGTGCTGCCCTCAATCGTCTGATATTAGATTCTGATCTTAGGAAGAGCGTCGGCGAATCTGCATATTTATACTGCCATGAGCACTGCACTACTGTTTCGGCTGCTAAAGCAATCCGAGATATTATTGTAAAAGAACAATCTCCCAATCTCGCAATGGTCATGCCGAGCGTGAATACTAGCGGTGGTGTCTTAGTCGCCCTTAAGCATCTGTGCATTCTTCAAGACGCTGGCGTTGATGTATTGTTGCTTAATACTGATGATTCAACAAAGTGGCTTGAAGTTTTCGGACATCGTATTCCTGTTCTTAATCGTGTCGTTCCTAGCGGTAAGCTCGATAAATGTCCTTTGTCGGGTGCAATTGATACCGCAGTTGCAACCCTTTGGGACACTCTTGATTTTGTTAGGCGCTATCCACGTATTGGTAAGAAAAAGTACTTGGTCCAGAATCTGGAGACCGATTTTTATCTTCCAGGAGATAGACTGCGCCTTCAAGCAAATGCCACGTATTTGAATAATGATATTGACTATTTGACAATTTCGCCTTGGTGTGAGGAATGGCTTCAGGACAGGTTCGGTCAGGATTGTAAGTCTGTGCCAAACGGACTTGACCTTGCTGCGTTCCCTCATTCTGTGCGCGATTTTTCTTTGCCCAAAATTAGGATTCTAATTGAGGGGGATTGCGGTTCTGATTATAAAAATGTTGATGAAGCTTTCAGGGTAGTGGAAAGGCTTGACTCTGAAAGATATGAGATTTGGTACATGAACTACACTGGTAAAAAGAAGCCTTGGTACCGTATTGATAATTTCCTCGGTAGAGTACCGCATGATCAAATATCAGACATCTATAACCAGTGTCATATTTTATTGAAGACAAGCATTCTCGAAAGTTTTTCATATCCCCCGCTGGAGATGATGGCGACCGGCGGCTTTGTTGTTGCTGTTCCCAATGGAGGTAATGCAGAGTTCCTTCGCGACGGATTGAATTGCTTGCTTTATGACCGGGGAGATATTGATGCTGCGGTGAGCTGCATTAATCGCATCGTTAATGATCACGGTCTTCGTAAGACGCTGTATGACGGGGGATTGAAGACTGCGGAGGAGAGGGACTGGTCAAAACTGACGGATAGAGTCGTTCGCCTATATGACTGATACTATAGTTTTAATGTGATGGATGCATACTTGCGGCAACGTAGACCTTTAAGTTAACGTTGCCGCAAGCATGCAATGTCTGGCTGCTTTATTTTTTAAGGAGTTATGTTATGAAAGGCATCATCCTCGCCGGCGGGTCCGGCACGCGCCTGTACCCGCTCACGCTCGTGACCTCCAAGCAGCTGCTGCCGGTCTACGACAAGCCCATGATCTACTACCCGCTGTCCACCCTCATGCTGGCGGGCATCCGCGACATCCTGGTCATCTCCACGCCGACCGACCTGCCCAACTTCGAGCGCCTGCTCGGGGACGGTTCGCGCTACGGCGTGAACCTCTCCTACGCGGAGCAGCCCTCGCCGGACGGCCTGGCGCAGGCCTTCACCATCGGCGAGGACTTCATCGGCGGAGAGCCGTGCGCCCTGGTGCTGGGCGACAACATCTTCTACGGCAACGGCCTGTCCCGCCACCTGACGCGCGCCGTCCAGAACGCCGAGTCGGGCCGCGCCACGGTCTTCGGCTACCACGTGGACGACCCCGAGCGCTTCGGCGTCGTGGAGTTCGACCGCGAGGGGAGGGCCGTCTCCATCGAGGAGAAGCCCGAGCGCCCCAAGAGCTCCTACGCCGTCACCGGCCTGTACTTCTACCCGGGCGACGTGGCCGCCAAGGCGCATAGGGTGGAGCCGTCGGCCCGCGGCGAGCTCGAGATCACCACGCTCAACCAGATGTACCTGGAGGAGGGGACGCTGTCCGTCGTGACGCTGGGCCGCGGCTACGCGTGGCTGGACACCGGCACCATGGAGAGCCTGCACGAGGCGGCGGAGTTCGTCCGCGCCGTGGAGCACTCACAGGACCTGCCGGTGTCCGTCCCCGAGGAGATCGCCTGGGAGAACGGCTGGATCACGACCGCCGGGCTCGAGGAGGCCGCGAAGGCCTACGGCAAGTCGGTCTACGGCCGGCACCTGAAGAAGGTCGCCGCCGGCGAGATCGTCAACAGCCCGCGCGAGTACTAGCGCCAGCTTGTTTTCTTTTAGGGGTCACCGTTTATCTGGTGGCCCCTTTCGTTATGATTACGTTGACCATAAAGATAATATGATTGGGAGTGGATGTGTTAAGCGTCTACTTTGGCGATATGCCAGAAGCGATTTACAACACAGCGACATATTTCAAAAACTCTTACCGGTCTACTTGGATTACGGATCCCTATGCAGTCTCGATAATTAAAGATGTCGATCGATCGGATGTTGTCTCCGAAAACGTCATCGAAAGCCCCGTGCTTGGATCCATCTCCCCACTCCAGCTTTCTGGTGGCGTGAAAACGCTGCTGCTTATGAGATTTGATCGTAAGCATATTTTTAACGCCTCTACCTGTGGTGACAACTGTGCCAAGTGGATTCTTGACATGGCGAAAGACCGCAAGCTCGTTGTGAATCTCTATCATGTGATGGACTTTGGTCGCGAGGATTTTAAAATTAAAGTCGTGAATAGCGGCCGAATCGTTCACAACATGGCCGAATTGATTCACGAGTCGATTCCGTATCTGTAGGTACTGCTTATGAACGGTTCGCATCTCGTTAAGATTTCCCGCCGCAGGGGAACTAAGTACACATTTACCATCAAGCGGAACATCACTATTGTGCGTGGCGATAGTGGCACGGGTAAGACGACACTGTTTGACATGGTCGCAGACTACATGCGAACGGGCGAGCAGTCGGGTGTCTCCTTGCAATGCGATTGTCCCTGTGTCGCCCTGACCGATTATGATTGGCGAAACCAGCTTTCGTCCGTTCATGACTCGATTGTATTTGTCGATGAGGGCTTAAAAGAGATCCATTCTGATGAGTTTGCCCATCATGTGCTGTATTCCTCGAATTATTTCGTGCTGATCTCAAGGGCTGATTTCCCCAATCTTCCGTATAGCGTGGATGAGATTTACAAGATTAAGACGAGCGGAAAATACCATTCCTTCGTCCCTGTTTATCAAGATCGCGGAAATCATCGTTATGCTATTTCCCGATCGGCGCCAAAACAGGACTTTTCTATCCTTCTATGCGAGGACAGTAAGTCTGGTTTCCAGTTCTTTGAACGGCATTTCGCTGATAGTGAGCTTACCTGTGCTTCGGCCATGACGAACAGCGCGATTTTGGGCTGGTTGGATCAGCATTTCGACGATCGCGTGTTTGTTGTCGCGGACGGAGCGGCATTTGGGTGCTATGCGGACCGCGTCCTTAAGCTGCAAGACATTCATCGCGATACTGTTACGGTTTGTCTTCCCGAGTCATTCGAGTGGCTTCTGCTGAGCTCTGGCGTAATTTCAGGGTTAGATGTTAAGGCGGTTTTGGAAACCCCAGAAGCCTTTGTAAACAGTGAGAAGTTTAAAAGCTGGGAAGACTTCTTCTATAAGTACTTACGCGATAAAACTGGGAATTCGGTCTTCCGGTACGACAAAGACTGCATTCCGGAGGCGTTTTGTAGGGGAAGTAATTCTGCGAAGGTCATGGCTCTTATCGCATGCCGAAATGTCCGATAGTTTTGTTGAATAGTGTCGCGGCGTCACTTCCTGCGGCATACTAAAGAAGCTGTACTTGCTTCAGATTGGATTTTCATGTCTGAGATTTTTGAACCTAAGAACATCATCGTCACGGGCGGTTGCGGCTTCATCGGCAGCAACTTCGTGCACTACGTGGTGAAGAACCACCCGGGCGTCCACGTGACCGTCCTGGACAAGCTGACCTACGCCGGCAACCCCGAGAACATCGCGGGGCTGCCCGAGGACAGGGTCGAGCTCGTCGTCGGTGACATCTGCGACGCGGAGCTGCTCGATAGGATCGTCCCCGGCCACGACGCGATCGTGCACTACGCCGCAGAGAGCCACAACGACAACTCCATCGCCGACCCGGAGCCGTTCTTGCGCACCAACGTGGAGGGCACCTTCCGCCTGCTGGAGGCCGTCCGCAAATATGGCGTCCGCTACCACCACGTCTCCACCGACGAGGTCTACGGCGACCTGGCGCTCGACGACCCCGCCAAGTTCACCGAGGAGACGCCGTATAAGCCCTCGAGCCCCTATAGCTCCACCAAGGCGAGTTCCGACATGCTCGTGCGCGCATGGACCCGCACCTACGGCCTGCACACCACGATCTCCAACTGCTCCAACAACTACGGCCCCTACCAGCACGTGGAGAAGTTCATCCCCAGGCAGATCACGAACATCGTCGACGGCGTCCGCCCCAAGCTCTACGGGAAGGGCGAGAACGTCCGCGACTGGATCCACACCGAGGACCACAGCTCCGCGGTGTGGGACATCCTCACCAAGGGCCGCATGGGGGAGACCTACCTCATCGGCGCCAATGGGGAGAAGAACAACATCACCGTCCTGCGCATGATCCTGGAGGCCATGGGCCGCGACCCCGAGGACTTCGACTGGGTCGCCGACCGCCCCGGCCACGACCGCCGCTACGCCATCGACTCGACCAAGCTCCAGCGCGAGCTGGGCTGGAGGCCGGCCCACACCGACTTCGCCGAGGGCCTGAAGGCCACCATCGACTGGTACGTGGCCAACGAGTCTTGGTGGCGCCCGGCCAAGGAGGCCACCGAGGCCCGTTACCGCGCACAGGGCCAGTAGGAGGGGAGAGAGACATGGCAGACATCGCATTCGAGAAGGACCTCGCCGTCGCCGAGACCGGCATCGTGGGCCTCAAGGTCGTCGACCTCGCCGTCCACGGCGACTCGCGCGGCTGGTTCAAGGAGAACTGGCAGCGCGCCAAGATGACCGCGCTGGGCATCCCGGACCTCAGGGTCGTCCAGAACAACGTCTCCTACAACGACAGCCGCGGCGTCACCCGCGGCATCCACGCGGAGCCCTGGGACAAGTTCATCTCCGTGGCCCGCGGTTCCGTCTTCGGCGCCTGGGTGGACCTGCGCGAGGGCAGCGAGACCTTCGGCAAGGTGTTCACGACCGTTTTGGATCCCAGCAAGGCCATCTACGTCCCGCGCGGCGTGGGCAACTCCTTCCAGGCCCTGGAGGACGGCACCGCCTACACCTACCTGGTGGACGCCCACTGGTCGCTCGAGCTGAAGAGGACCTACACCTTCGTGAACCTCGCCGACCCCGAGCTCGCCATCGAGTGGCCGATCCCGCTCGACCAGGCCACCGTCTCCGAGGCGGACCTCAACCACCCGATGCTGAGGGACGTCGTCCCCATGGCGCCGAAGCGCACCCTCGTCACCGGCTGCAACGGCCAGCTGGGCCATGCGGTGCGCGCGCTCGCCGAGGAGCGCGGCGTCGCCAAGGACTTCGACTTCTGCGACATCGACACCTTCGACATGTCCGACCCGGACGCCTACGCGCAGTACGACTGGTCGCTCTACGGCACCGTGATCAACTGCGGTGCCTACACGGCGGTCGATAAAGCGGAGGCCCCCGAGGGCCGCGTGACCGCCTGGAAGGCCAACGCCACCGGCCCGGCCCTGCTCGCCCGCACCTGCGCCGGGCACGGGATCACCCTCGTGCACGTGTCCTCCGACTACGTCTTCGACGGCACGGCCGAGGTCCATACCGAGGACGAGCCCCTCAGCCCGCTGTCCGTCTACGGCCAGACCAAGGCCGCGGGCGACATTGCCGTGGCCGGCTGCCCCCGCCACTACATCATGCGCAGCTCCTGGGTCATCGGCGAGGGGCACAACTTCGTCAAGACGATGAAGGCGCTCTCCGACCGCGTCGCCGACCCGGACGACAAGCTGGACCAGGTCACCGTCGTGGACGACCAGCTGGGCCGCCTGACCTTCACGCGCGACATGGCGCGGGCCATCTTCCATGTGCTGGGGACGCACGCCCCCTACGGCACCTACGACTGCACCGGCTCCGGCGCCGTGAGGTCCTGGGCCGACATCGCCCGCGCCGTCTTCGAGGCCGCCAACGGCAACGGGGACAAGGTCGTGCCGGTCAGCACCGCCGACTACTACGGCGGCGCCGAGGGACCCGTCGCCCCGCGCCCGGTCCACTCCGCGCTCGACCTGTCCAAGCTCGAGTCGGTCGGGTTCCACATGCCCGACTGGGAGGAAGAGCTGGGGGAGTACCTCAAGACGCTCTAGCCGCTATTAACTTTTCGAGAGCAAAAGCCGCCGCTTGTTAACGGTGGCTTTTCTTGTTGATGGCTATCTGCGCAGTGGTGCCAATAGTATTCTGCGGAAGATCTACCTCTCGCTTGTCTCGGTGGCGGACTTGCCGGGCTGGTCATCGTAGGCGTATTTGCTGTACACGTTGACCTCCCACTGCTTTTTTTCGACCTTTGCTACAGAATCCAGGATGAATCCGGTCGCAAGGCTCAGTCCGCACAGGAACATAAACGAGGCGGCGAGCATGGCGGTGGGGAAGCGCGGGACTAGGCCGGTCTGAAAGTACTCAACAAAGATAGGAATGCCCAAAGCCAGGCCGATAATCGCGAATAAAAGCGCAACCAGACTGAAGAACTTCAGCGGGCGGTAGTCCTTGAACAGCGTGCCAATCATCGCAACGACTTTAATGCCGTCGCTCACGGTATTGAGCTTGGACTCGGAGCCTTCCGGACGGTCGCGGTACTCGATGGGCACATCTTTGATGCGCCAGCGGTGGTCGACGGCGTGGATTGAGAGCTCGGTTTCGATCTGGAAGCCCTCGGAAAGCACGGGGAAGGTTTTGACGAACGGACGGCTCATGGCGCGGTAGCCGGTCATGACATCATCGAAGCTGTAGCCATAGATCCACTTGATCATGGCGCGAACCAGATTGTTGCCAAAGCCGTGGAAGGCTCGCTTATTTTCCTCGGCGTAGGTGCCGTTGGAAAGGCGGTCGCCTACGGTCATATCGGCCGTGCCGCTGAGGATAGGCTCGCAGAGGGCCTTGGCCGCCTCGGCGGGGTAGGTGTCGTCGCCGTCGACCATCAGGTAGCAATCGGCGTCGATGTCGCGAAACATCTGGCGGCACACGTTGCCCTTTCCCTGACGGGGCTCAAAGCGGACCGTGGCGCCGTGCTCGGTGGCGATGCGTGAGGTATTGTCCGACGAGTTGTTGTCATAGACATAGACCGTCGCTTGTGGAAGCTCGCGGTGAAAGTCGTCGATGACTTTGCCGATCGTGAGCGCTTCGTTGTAGCAGGGGATGATGACGGCGATGGAATCAGAATTCACTCAATGCTCCTTATACATTCAATCCTTGAAAGTATAGCCGTTTGGGCTTGGCATCCTAAGATGTGGGTTAGTTCTCCAGTTTTGTTGCGCGAATCGTTTGCATGGCCGTCGGGTCTATACTGTTCGTTTGTCAACGATTACGAGTAAAGGAGTTACATCCGTGTCGGATCAGACAAAGCAACAAGAAACTCGCAGTCTGCCTGCGACGTTTGCTAAGAACGAATTTGAGAAGGACGCGTTTATCCTTCGTCAGCTGGTTACCAAGGATTTTAAGATCAAGTATCGCCGTAGCGTTCTGGGCGTCGCATGGTCGGTGCTCAACCCGCTGCTGATGATGATCGTCATGGCCATCGTGTTCTCGACGATTTTCGCCCAGGGCCGCAATGGCTCAATTACGCCCGAGATGTACCCGCTGTACTTGATCGTGGGTAACGTCACCTTTGCCGTCATGTCCGAGTCCACGAACCAGGCCCTGACGTCGATCGTGGGTGCTGCCCCGCTGCTCAAGAAGGTTAAGGTGCACCGCTGGGTCTTCCCAGTGCAGAAGGTGCTCTTCTCGCTGGTTAACTTTGCCTTCTCGCTGGTCGCTGTTGCCATCGTTATGCTGTGGTTCCACGTTATGCCTTCTTGGCACCTGATTCTGCTGCCGGTCTGCCTACTGCTGCTTATGTGCTTCTGCATGGGCCTGGGCATGATGCTCTCCGCCCTCACGGTCTTCTTCCGCGATGTCATGCATCTGTGGAGCGTCGTCATTACGGCGTGGACTTACATCACGCCTATTTTCTGGACGACCGACTTCATTGCGCAAATGCCGCATCTCGTGCGCATTCTGGTCTATGCGAACCCCATGTATAACTACCTGCAGTTTATGCGCGATATCTTCCTGTTCCAGACTACGCCCTCGCTTGTGACGTTTGGTATGTGCGTTGCTTGGGCGGTTCTTGCGCTTGTTATTGGCTACACCGTGTTCCATAAGTCTGAGCGCAAGTTCATCCTCTACATCTAAGGAGTGCTGTGATGACTGAATCTGTTGTTGATTACAGCGAGCAGCCTCTGGCTGTCGAGGTCGACGACGTCACCATGATCTTTAACATGGCGTCCGAGTCGCTGACCAACCTCAAGGAGTACTTCATCAAGCTTGCCAAGCATGAGTTGTTCTTTGAGGAGTTTAGGGCGCTTAAGCATATCTCGTTTGATATTCATCGTGGCGAGGTCGTGGGTCTGGTCGGCACCAATGGCTCCGGCAAGTCTACGATGCTCAAGATTATCGCTGGCGTGCTTGAGCCAAGCGAGGGCAGCGTTAAGGTGCACGGTAACATCGCGCCGCTGATTGAGCTTGGTGCTGGCTTTGACCCCGAGCTGACCGCCCGCGAGAACATCTATCTGAACGGCGCCCTGCTCGGCTATACCAAGGAGTTCATCGATGCCAACTTTGACGGCATTATCGAATTCGCTGAGCTGCAGAACTTTGTCGATATGCCGCTCAAGAACTTCTCCTCGGGCATGGTGGCGCGTATCGCCTTTGCAATCGCGACGATTACCGAGCCCGATATTCTGATCGTTGACGAGACGTTGTCCGTCGGTGATGTGTTCTTCCAGCAGAAGTGCGAGGCCCGCATCCAGCACTTTATCCAGAGCGGCGAAGTGACGGTTCTGTTCGTTTCGCACTCCATGGAGCAGGTTGAGCGCATCTGCCAGCGTGCCGTTTGGATTGAGAAGGGTGACCTTCGCATGGACGGCCCGGTCGATGAGGTCTGCAAGGCGTACCGCGAGCAGTTCAACTAGGTTATAATTACTAGCGCCTGACAGGCTTGTGCTTGCTTGGGCGTGCGGTTATTTGCTCCATTAGCTCAGTTGGATAGAGCAGGGGACTTCTAATCCCAAGGTCGACGGTTCGAATCCGCCATGGAGCACCATCGTTTATTAAGCCCGGATCGCTTGGTGGTCTGGGCTTTTTTCGTCTTGTATGCTGCTGGAGTCGAGCGCGAGCAAGCCGCTACTGTTCGTTGGGATTGGCATTTTACTTTTCGAGGTGCTCCTTCAGCAGCTCCAGCGCATGGGCGTAGCCTTGCAGGCCCTCGCCGGTGATGGTGGCGAAGCAGGCTAGGCGCGCATAGCTTACCTGGCGGAAGTCTTCGCGCGTCTCGACGGCGCTGATATGGACTTCCACTGCAGGGATGGCGACGGCTTTGAGGGCGTCGAGGATCGCCACGCTGGTGTGCGTGTAGGCAGCCGGGTTGATGACGATGCCGTCGACCTTGCCGTAGGCCTCCTGAATCTTGTCGACGATGCTGCCCTCGTGGTTGGACTGGAAGACCTCGACCTCGTCAAAACCCTGTGCAGCGCCTGCCTCCTGACAGATCTGGACCAGGCGGTCGTAGTTGTCGCTGCCGTAGATGCCCGGCTCGCGAATGCCGAGCATGTTGAGGTTG